>NZ_JBTLNE010000006.1:0-83371 GCF_054457435.1 Halovulum sp. GXIMD14793
TTTCTCAGCGTCCGCACCGTTTGCACCCACTGGAAATCGACGACGAGATGTACAAATGGCGACATCTCATTGAAAACTACTTTCAAAAGTTGAAGGAATTCAAACGCATCGCAATGAGGGCAGAGAAAACGGATGCCTCCTATGCCGCGATGATCAACCTGTGCGCAGCCATCATAAACTCACGATGAATGTCCACAGACCCTAAAGCAAAATCCCCTGGTCCAAGATTATTGGACAGATCGTTATCGCCGATTGGGCCGCTTCTGCCGCTAAGGCGGCGATAGGGCCTTGTATGGTCGCAAAGCCACACAATAGCCTCCTCCATCACCCCATCTGTAACCGGCTCTTTGGTGATGGCGAGCACGGGGGGCAGCAGGCGATGGCAGGGGCCACCATAGGGGGCAGCAAATTCTTCCGGGGTGGGCAGGGTGTCAAGGAATTCGCGGCAGAGCTCGTCGCGGGCTCTTTTCCAGGGAAAGTACTCCTTCAAGGTGAAGCGTTTTTCCAACGGTTTCAGCAGCGCACGTTCTTCGGCATCCGTATAGTTGGGCCGATCAAGGCGGGCGTATTCGGTCAACGCTTCCCCCGCATCCCCGGTCAGCCTGGCCCGTGCGGATGCGCCCTCGTCGGCGCGGCGCATCGCCTCTTTCTTGCGCCAGGTGGTCCAGTATTGCCCAGACCAGAGGCGCGCCAGGGCGGTTCCGGGTGCCCGGCGGCCCGGTCGCAGCCGAATGCGCCGTCCAGATCGTCAGGATCCACCCGCCTTACGCTGGTCGGGCCACTGATATCGTCGAAGGTCACCAGCCCCGGTATGCAGTTGCGCGGCACCTCGGTCGGCTCTTTCTGGCGAGGGATGCGGGACAGCCATCGCCCCCGGCTCATGTCCTTGAACCGCTCGGGGGCAGCGCAGTGAAACCGCTCCGCCTCATTGCCCAGAAGTGCAAACAGATAGCGACCGGGGGCGATCTCGACCACTGCAGCCTCGCCACGGACCTTGTAGAACACCTCGTTTCCGATAGGCGGATCTTTGTGAAATGTCGCTTTGATCGCCACCACCGCTGCCCCGGACACCTCGCCCGTTGGTGTGCTGACCAGCAGCGTCAGTTTCTGGCGTCAGTCGTAGTTGGACGTACATCCTGAAAGCGTCAGCATTAGTGAAAGAGCGGCAAGGCGGCGCAACATGGTTCAGGCTTTCCTGCTTATCCGGTGCCCCGCGCCATGGCGGCCACACCGGTGCGGGCGATCTCAAGCAGTCCCAAGGGGCGCATCAGGTCGATGAAGGCGTCGATCTTTTCCGGGGTGCCTGTCAACTCGAACACGAAGCTTTCAAGGGTGGTGTCGACAACGCGGGCGCGGAACACCTCGGATGTGCGCATCGCCTCAACCCGTTTTTCGCCCGAGCCGGTGACCTTGATCAGGGCCAGTTCGCGTTCCACCGCGGGGCCTTCAACGGTCAGATCGTTGACGCTGTGCACCGGCACCAGACGGCCAAGCTGGGCCTTGATCTGTTCGATGATGGCTGGGGTTCCGGTGGTTACGATGGTGATGCGAGAGCGGTGACCGGTGTGATCCACCTCGGCCACGGTCAGGCTGTCGATATTGTAGCCGCGCCCGGAAAACAGACCGATAACGCGGGCCAGCACCCCGGCCTCGTTGTCGACAAGGACGGTCAGCGTGTGGGTTTCCTGAAGATCATCCAGGGGATTTTTCAGGTCATAAGCACTTTTGCGGCTGGCGCCTTTTTTCAGATGCAGGGCGGTCATGTGGTCTCACTTTCGGAAGGTAGTGTGATCATGGTTGCGCAATCGGCGGATTGCAAGCTGTCGAGATGCGTGACATCGGGTTGGTTTTGGCCCAGGACATGGTCGTAAAAGGGGGTGTAGGCAACGGTGAACCAGTCCTGATCCGCTGCAGACATATCCCGAAGGTAGCGGTCACGCTGCGCGGTCAGCGGCTTGGCCTTGCCGCGTTTGCGCACGGCGCGCAGGATGCGGTTCGGATCGCCCTCAATATCCAGATGGGTCAGTATGCGTTTGATCGTGGCTTCGGTATCAAATGCGAGGTCGGGGTAGTTGAGGCACAAGCCACCGGGCTGTTGCAGCCAGCCAAGCAGCATGGGCATTTGCTTGTCGATGGAGGCTTTGGCATCTGCCAGTGTGTGAACCTCGGCAAAGGCACCACCACCGGCCTGGCGTGCCCGCGCACCCGCATCGACGAGGGACAAGGCAACATCGCGGGGGTCGCGCAGCATGATATGCGCTTTGGCTGTACCTTGGCGCAGCTCGCGGCGCGCGGCTTCCTCCGGGGCGTTGTGCAGTTTTGCGGCAATCGGCCCGCCGGTTTGTGTCATCATCTCGGTCAGGCGGTGGATTTGCGGGCGCTTGGTGCCGGGGATGAAAAGGGTATCGCCCTTATCCGGTTCGGGTTGCGGCGCACCGGCCTGTTCAAGCGCGGCGCGGGCGATTTCAAAGCCAAGGGTCGAGCCGCTGCGGGTGATGCCAAAGCTGAACAGGATAAACGTGGCAGGGGGCGTCGCTGCGGTTGCCCGGCGGGAAAGCCAGCGCATTACACGGCCGTTAGCGAGGTTGCAGGCGGCAGGCGACCCGGCGTGTCCGGCCCAAGCAGCAGATCGTAGAACGGCGCATAGCGCTGCACGAACCGCGCGTTATCAGCGGCCCGCATCTGGGTTTTGTGCCGATCACGGATGCCAACATTTTTCTGCGTGAACTCCCGCCGCAGGACATGGGTGGCAATTTTCTGCGGATCGCCCGTGATGCCCAGTTGGCCCAGGATATCGGTCGCCGCAGCTGCGGTGTCAAAGGCCAGCCGGTCGTACTTCATCACCGATACGCCCGGCAACTGCATCCAGGCACTCAGGCTGTCGAGTTGGTTGTCGATCCCGGTCATGGCGTCGTCCAGCGTTACAATCTCGGCAAAGGCGGGGCGGCCCTCCTCGCGCGCTTCGCGTCCATGGTCGAGCATGGATAGGGCCATATCGCGGGGGTCGCGGATCACCGCATGGGCGCGGGCGGCCCCGGATTGGATCATGCCGACCACTGCCGGATCATCGGGACGGGTATGGGTTTTAAGCGCCAGCGGATGGCCAAGGCGCTGTACCTCTGCGTGCAGGGCCTTGGCTTGATCCAGGGTGATATGTTCCACGGCATTGGTGCCGTCCGCAATGAACAGGCCGGGGATGTCAAATTGCGGCTGGTCCATCCCGGCCTGCAAAAGCGCTGTCCGCGCCAGCTGAAACGCCAGCGTAGAGCCGCATTTTGTCATGCCATAGCTGAAAAACACAAATGGCTGCATGGACCAATCCTCAGACCAGAACCGCCCCTTCGGTGTCGATAGCGCCATCTGTTGCGGCGTCGCCCAGCAACATCTCGTTATGGGCCTTGCCCGAGGGGATCATCGGGAAGCAGTTTTCGTGCTTTTCCACCAGACAGTCAAAGATCACCGGGCCGTCATGCTCCAACATTTCCATGATTGCATCGTCCAGCTTTGCCGGGTCCTTGCAGATGATGCCCTTGGCCCCAAAGGCCTCAGCCAGTTTCACGAAATCAGGCAGGGCCTCAGACCAGGAGTGAGAGTACCGCTCTCCATGAAGCAATTCCTGCCACTGGCGGACCATGCCCAGCCGTTCGTTGTTCAGGATGAACTGCTTGACCGGCAGGCGGTATTGCGCGGCGGTGCCCATTTCCTGCATGTTCATCAGGAAACTTGCCTCGCCCGCGACATTGATCACCAGCGCATCCGGATGCGCGATCTGCACCCCGACCGAGGCTGGCAGGCCGTACCCCATCGTGCCCAGCCCGCCCGAGGTCATCCAGCGATGCGGTTCCTCAAAGCCCAGGAATTGCGCGGCCCACATCTGGTGTTGGCCGACCTCGGTCGTGATATAGCGGTCGTGATCCTTGGTCAGCGCTTCAAGGCGTTCCAGCGCGTATTGCGGTTTGATCGTGTCCTTCGATGGCTTGTAGGTAAGGCATTTGACCGCGCGCCATTTTTCGATCTCGGACCACCATTGTTTGACCGCGGCAGATTGGCATTTGCGTCCGCGCGATTTCCAGACCTTCAACAGGTCTTCCAGAACATGGGCGATGTCGCCGACGATCGGCACGTCCACATGAATGTTCTTGTTGATCGAGGAAGGGTCGATATCGATATGCACCTTGAAACTGTCCGGGCTGAATGCATCGGTGCGACCGGTAATCCGGTCATCAAACCGCGCACCGATGCACAGCATCAGATCGCAGTCATGCATGGCCATGTTCGCTTCGTAAGTGCCGTGCATCCCGAGCATCCCCAGCCAGCTATCGCCCGAGGCCGGATAAGCCCCCAATCCCATCAGGGTGGAGGTCACCGGAAACCCGGTCGCTGCCGCCAGTTCCCGCAACAGCTGACTGGCCTGCGGGCCGGAATTGATCACGCCCCCGCCAGTGTAAAGGATCGGGCGTTCGGCCTTTTCCAAAGCCTCAACAGCAAGGGTAATAAGGTCAATGTCGCCCTTGACGGCTGGCTGGTAGTGATTGGTGCGGGCCTTGGCCTTTTCCACATATTCCCCATTGGCGAACTGCACATCCTTGGGAATATCAATCAACACGGGGCCGGGGCGGCCCGAGGTGGCAACATGAAAGGCCTGATGGATGGTCTCACCCAGCTTGTCGGTATCCTTGACCAGCCAGTTATGCTTGGTGCAGGGGCGCGTGATGCCAACGGTGTCGGCCTCCTGAAACGCGTCATTACCTATCATGAAGGTTGGCACCTGACCGGTCAGAACGACCATTGGGATCGAGTCCATCAAGGCGTCCGTCAAGCCGGTGACCGCGTTGGTTGCCCCCGGGCCCGAGGTTACCAGAACAACCCCGGGCTTGCCCGTGGCCCGCGCATAGCCTTCTGCGGCATGGGTGGCACCCTGTTCGTGGCGAACCAGAATATGACGAATGTCATTCTGCTGAAAAATCTCGTCATAGATCGGTAGGACAGCACCACCAGGATAGCCGAATACAGTGTCCACACCCTGATCCTTCAGCGCTTGGACGACGATTTGTGCTCCGGTCATCTGACGTGACATAGTCCTTCTCCGTTTCTCTGTGCCCGTTCGGGCATAAAAAAAGCCCCGGTGGGGGCTCATGCGCGGGTGGTCCGATCTGAAGGTGCTACCTTCGCCGGGGCCCGCGCGTTCCAATAAGTACGACATTGTGTCTCATGGGATTCGGTGATAGCGGGCCAAAAACCCGGGGTCAACCACCTTTGTCTGAATTTTTGTTAGGTTTTTTGATCTGCAAGGTTTTCAAAACTTACGTGACATCGTGTTTCCGTGCAATTTTATGAAAGATATCTTTACCGGCTGGATGTCGATCACAGCGATATTCATTGAACCTTAGTAAGTATGGCGTAGACTTTAACGTATGCGACAGATTCTACAGCCTAGGCCCAGTTATACCCGTGCCGAACGGGTCAGTGATGCCACGATCCATATCATGGGCGTGGTCATGGCCGTCGGGGCTGTCCCCGTCTTGATCGTCATGACGAGTATGTGGCGTGGCGATGCCGCCTCGATCACCGGTGCTGCGATCTATGGTTTCTGCCTAATCGCGATGGTTCTATGCTCCGCATTATATCATATGATCCCCAAGGCGGAGTGGAAGGATATCCTTCAACGTCTGGATCATTCCGCGATCTATTTCAAAATCGCCGGAACCTACACGCCGTTTACCCTGATGTCTGGTCACGGTTTGGTTTTGCTTGCCGGGTTGTGGTCCGCAGCATTTCTGGGGACCGGCCTGCGCGTTATGGCACCTGGACGATATCGTTGGCTTCACTTATTTTTATGCGTGGCGATGGGGTGGGCAGGTCTGTTTGCGGGCTGGTCCATTTTTGCCGCGATGTCCACACCCGTGCTGGGCCTGGTCATGGCGGGCGGAATTACCTACACGGTCGGAACGCTTTTCTATGCTGCCGCCGGTATGCCGTTTCACAACACGATCTGGCATGTCTTTGTGCTGGCGGCGACCATCGTCTTTTTTGTGGCGGTGATGCTGCATGCGGCTGATACATCAACGATGTTGGTCGCGACCGGCTGAGCCTTTTAGGTCGAGTTGGTTAGGCATGCGGATGCGCCGATAGCGGCGCAAGCTTAGAGCCGCACGCACCCGCATTGGTGGAATCACTTAGTGACAGTTCTACCTTCGCCGCGACATTTTTGTTGGATGCCTGATTTTTGGGCAGTCTGCACGATTCCTCACCGCAAAAAATGTGCATTTCTGGCAACGGGGCTATTCCTTAGCGCTGGAACCGGCGCTAAATTGCTTCCGTTTAACATCGCCTGAAAACGGGCAAGACCAATCGGATGGGAGGATATCCATGGATCGTCGTTCTTTTTTGCGTAACTCTACGCTTGGTGGGGCAACTGCAGCAGCCGCCGGGCTTGCGGCCCCAGCTCTTGCGCAGGGCAAGCGCACACTGACCCTTGTGACGACTTGGGGTCGTGGATTGGCTGGTGTGCATGATGCTGCACAACACGTCGCCGATTCGATCACCGCGATGACAGATGGTCAGCTGACCGTCGAACTGAAAGCGGCTGGTTCAGCAAGGAAATCAACGGCCCCGAGGACTTCCAGGGTCTGAAATTCCGCATGCCCGGCATGGGTGGTCAGGCGCTTGGCAAGCTGGGTGCATCGGTTCAGAATCTTCCAGGTGCCGAAGTGTATCAGGCGCTAGCCTCTGGTGCCATCGACGGCACCGAGTGGATTGGCCCCTGGGCAGATGAAAAGGCGGGCTTCCAGGAGATCACCAAGATCTACTACACCGCTGGCTTCCACGAGCCGGGTGCGGCACTGACCCTGGCGACCAACCTGGATGTCTGGGAAAGCCTGACACCGTCCCAGCAGAAAGCCATCGAGGTTGCTTCGGGCGAAGCACACTCCTGGTCTTTGGCACAGTTCCTGAACAACAATGGTGACGCACTGCAACGCCTGCAGTCCGGCGGCGTGAAAATTCTGGAATTCCCTGACAGTGTCTGGGATGCATTCGGCAAGGCGGCATCGGATACACTGGATGAGTACATGGACGACGAACTGTTCAAGAAAATCCGCGCCAGTGTCGAAACCTCGATGAAAGCCTCCTCGGGCTGGATCGAGAAATCCGAAGGTGCTTACCGGACCCAGCGCGACCGCATTCTGGGCTGATCACAACACTGCAAGAACGCCCCCGGGTCACTGATGCGACCCGGGGGTCAATCATGAAATGCGGCAAAACCGCATGATGGGAGGGGGTCGCGATGGCTGACCTTGTCGCCTGGATTATAGGCGAAATGGGCAATGGTTTTATCAGCCTCTGGTGGGCGCTGACCCATCCGTCGGAATGGCTGAGCCTGAGTGATAAATCCGCGATGATCCGCGTGATCTATTATGGTGGATCAACCGCATTTTTCTTTGCGATCCTTGATCTCTTCCTTGTGATTTTCCTGCTGGGTATCATCGTCCGCCCATTCTTATGGGGCGTTGTGCGCGGGCTTGAGGGCTTTGCCAATGCCGTAGGACGGTTTTTTGCTTGGGCCGGGCTGCTGATGGTTTTGCAGCAAATCATGATCATCTTTCTGCAACGTATCTTCCGCGTCGCAGAGATCGAATTTGCCCCCTTCGGCGTGGCGTTTACACGTGATCTGAGTTGGTGGTCCGAGGAACTGAAGCTTTACAATGCCATGATCGTCGCACTGTGCTGCGCCTATACCTTTGTCCAAGGTGGGCATGTGCGGGTTGATCTGTTCTATGCCGGTATGCGGCACCGGGCGAAGAAAGTCGTCGATATGCTGGGATCGCTGCTGTTCATCCTGCCGATGACGGTGATGGTCTGGCTGTTCGGCTGGTATTTCCTGTGGCGTAATCTGGTCAATCCACCGGTCAGTGCCTCCGACACCCTGCAGCGGTTGGAGGCCAAGTCCCGCGCGCTGCGCTGGAACGTGGAAACCATCGGCTTTTCACCCAACGGCTTTGACGCCTATTTCCTGTTCAAGGTTCTGCTGGTTGCGTTCGCCGGCATGATGTTCCTGCAGGCCTGGGCGTTCTTTTTCCGCTCCTATCTTGAGTTTGTTGAGGGCGAGGAAAGTGCGGGCCGGTACCTTGATAAAGACAAGCTTGAAGATGAGACGGCGCAGCGCGTCGCCGAGATTCACTAGGGGCAATATCCATGTTTTTTGGTCTCGACGGCATTGAAGTAGGCCTGGTCATCGTTTTTGCGAGCCTGTTCCTTGGTATCATGTCCGGTTTTCCGGTGGCATTCGCCATCGGTGGATCTGCAATCCTGTCCTTTGGCATCATTGCGATGCTCGACAATGCCGGAATGATCGAAGGGCATGTGATCGACACCTCATCGGCGGCTTATCAGGCGCTTTTGACCGAGGGGATCCCCCGCGATACGATCAGCCATTTCCGATATCCCGAACTGCCGATGATCGCCCAGCCCTTGTTCAGCGGCGGATGGGAGCAGGCACTGGATCGAAACCTTGGGTTTATTGTCAACCGCATGAACGAGCGTGTTCTGGCGGGCCAAAGCATCGAGACGCTGCTGGCGGTGGCGATGTTCGTGCTGATGGGTATCACGCTGGAAAGATCGCGCATCGCCAATGATCTGCTGACGACCATGGCGCGTGTCTTCGGGCCGCTGCCCGGTGGTCTGGCCGTGTCTATCGTTGTTGTTGGCGCGTTTCTGGCGGCCTCAACCGGGATCGTTGGGGCGACGGTTGTGACCATGGGTCTGCTGGCGCTGCCAACCATGTTGCGCAACAACTATTCGCCAGAGTTGTCGACCGGTGTGATTGCGGCCTCTGGCACGTTGGGTCAGATCATTCCGCCCTCTATCGTTATTGTTCTGCTTGGAACGCCGGCGGGCGATATATTTTCGACCGCGCAGGAACAGCGCGCCTCCTCCGTTGGATGTTCGGATGCGTTGACATATCTGGGCGAACCGGCGGTTCTGTCCGTCGGAACTTTGTTTCAGGCCGCGATGCTGCCAGGGCTGATGCTGGCGTTTCTTTATGCCGCCTACGCCTTTGGTTATGCGCTGCTACGTCCGCACCGAGCCCCGCCGATCCCGGCCATGGATGGTACAGTTGCTGGGGCCGGCCGGGCGCACAAGCTGTTCTGGACGCTGCTAATGCCGCTGGCCATCATTGGCGGCGCTTGGGCTATGAACACGGCCAACCTTGCGGGGTCGCAATCCATCGTTGTGTCTTCGGTCTCTGAGCAGGGACAACAGGCGGAACTGCGAACAAATGTGTCCGAGCAGTGCCGCGATGCGATGATTGAACTGCATGGGCAGGAGAAATGGGAGCGCGCGCTTGCCACTCAGGCAGAGATCGACGCTGCGGGCGGTGGACTAAGCCAGGAAGAGCGCACGCTTTCACCTGAACAAATTGAACAGGCCCGGGCTGAAGCGGTCGCCAATGCCGCCCCGATCGGCAATGGTGTTCTGACCATTTTGGTGATTGCTGCGATTGCGATGGCCATCGGTTATGGCGTGTCGCCTGACGAACCACAGGGACCACTTGTTCTGGGGGGCGTCGGGATAGCGATGTCGGTCATGGTCGACATGTTCTCGATCACGCCGCTTGATACGCCGGGAATGGGCTTTGTCAAACTGGCAATCCCCATGGTGCTTGTGTTCATTGGGTTGCGACACGCCGCAAAGCTGATGGGACAGAACGAGCTGTTGCGCGTTGTTTTCCCACCGCTGGTTTTGATCGTCGCCGTACTTGGCTCGATCCTTGGCGGCATCACTAATCCGACCCCCGCAGCTGCGTTGGGGGCTGGCGGCGCGATCATGCTGGCCGCATACCGGCGGCTGCAGGATGACGGAAAGACCGGCAAGGGCGTGATCATTGCGACCCTGGCTATGCTGGTGATGCTGCTGCTTGGGATCAATTTTGATCTGCGGGTCAATCTGGAAACCGTCACTGCAGAAAACTGGATTGCCTTTGTGGCGGCGATGATCGCCTATTCGGTGGCCATGCTGGGCCTGGTCTGGGCGTGCTGGGTGCTGTTCGAAGGCCGGGTTCTGTCCCCGGTTGTGCGCGAAACGGCAAAGGTGACCTCGATGGTTTTTGCCATCCTGATCGGCAGCCAGATGCTGAACCTTGTGATCATCTCCTTCGGAGGGGAACACTATATCCAGCAGTTCCTGCGGTCTTTTGACAGCGAGACCAAGATCTTCCTGATCGTAATGCTGGTACTGTTCGTACTGGGCTTCGTTCTGGATTTCCTGGAGATCATCTACATTGTTGTGCCCATTGTCGGTCCAGTTATCTATGGCGGCACGATGGATCCGAAATGGGTGACGATCATGATCGCGGTCAACCTGCAGACCAGTTTCCTTACGCCGCCCTTCGGCTTTGCCTTGTTCTACCTGCGCGGGGTTGCCCCGCCCGAGGTCACCACATGGCATATCTACCGTGGCGTGATACCTTTCGTGCTGATCCAGGTATTCGGGCTGGCCTTGCTATGGTGGGTTCCAAGTATTGTGACCTTTATACCGGAGTTGCTGAAACTGAACTAAGTCTAGTTCGCAAGGTCTGTCTTGTTGCTGATAGGTGAAGCGATTTGTTGTTTTCCACTGACTGTCAGCGTAGTAGCTTGACGGGCGGTTAGGCATCGCGTTTTGAAATCGTGACCAGGGACATCAGCGGTTTGCACTGTATTTTACATATCGGCACCAGAAAAACAGGCTCTACTTCGATACAGAAGTATTTGCGGAAGAATATTCGGGAATTGCGGGCCCAGAGCATAATGGTGCCGTCCCAGATTGCCGAGAACGGGTTTCAGCTGTCGGTTTCAGCCGATCCACTGATGAAGCTGTGGTTTTACCTGTCACGCGAAAATATAAAGACGCAGGATGATCTGAAACGTCTGCAGGACCGAACCAAAGCGGATCTTGAGAAAGAGATCGAACGGGTCAAACCAAACACGGTGATCCTGTCGAGTGAGGATTTTAGTTTCTTCACCGACGAACGGCAGACGAATTTTACCCGTTCTTTCTTTAATCAGTTCGATACCTATTCCGTCGTGGTTTATCTGCGGCGGCAGGATCGTTATGTGGTCAGCGATATATCCACAGGGCTTTTGAACGGTGGATAGCGGTCCTTTACCCTGAACGATGACCCAGGTGCGCTGGATCACCTGAACTATGAATTGCTGATCGATGCCTGGGCGAATGTGTTCGGGCGCGAAGCAATGAATATCCGCATCTTTGAGCCTGAGTACTTGATCGAAGGTGATCTGCTTGCCGACTTTTGTGCCCTTGCAGGGATTGACCGGGCCGGCCTGACCTCCCCGGATATCGAGAACCCCTCTGTCACAGCTGTGGCGCAGAGCTTTCTTCGGGTGGCCAATCAAAAGCTGCCCAGTATTTTGCCCGGTGGCGATTTCAATCATGCCCGCGGTCCGCTGAACATGGCGTTGATCAAGCACTTTTCGGGGCGACCGCCCCTGCCTGCGCGTCGAGAGGCAGAGCATTTTTATGACTACTTCCGTGCGTCAAACGAGCGTTTGCGCGCCCGTTATCTGCCGGGTACGGAGGCCCCGCTTTTCGCAGAGGATTTCTCGACTTATCCTGAAACCTCTGAAGAGCAGCAGTTGAGCTTTGAAGATGGGGCCAATCTTGCGGTCACCCTGTGGAGCGAAGCCCAGGGTGAAATCGCGCGGCTGAAAGAAGAGCTCGCTAAGGCAAAGCGGGTCGCGAAAGCCCCCGAAGTCTGATCAGTCTTCAGCCTCGGGCAGGTAAATTGCGGCGACCTGCTCGGCAATGGGATCGTTGTCCAGTGGGTGGGAGGTCAGATCAGCCTGATCTATATCTTCCAGCCGGGTCCAGCTGCCGCGTCGAAAAATCTCCAGCGGGCGAAAGCGGGCCTTGTAGTCCATTTTCGGTGATCCGGGCACCCAATAGCCGAGATACACGTATTTAAGACCGGCCTGACGGGCAATGTCGATGTGGTCTAGGATCAGATAGGTGCCTAGCGATTGCGGCGCGCATTCGGGCTCGAAAAAGGAATAGACCATCGACAGTCCATCCTCCAGCAGGTCGGTCAGGCAGACGGCTGTCAGGCTCTGATCGCCTTCTGCCGGGTCATGATATTCGACAACACGGCTGCGCACCGGCGTTTCTTCGACCATGGCCGCGAATTCATAGACGTCCATGTCGGCCATGCCGCCATCCGAATGGCGGCTGGCAAGATATCGCCGAAACAGATCGTACTGGTCCTCGCTGGCCCAGGGTGTCTTGGCATCGCGTTGCAGATAGGCGTTCCGCTTCAGCACCCGTCGCTGGGATTTGCCGGGCGCAAAGTCATCGACCACAATCCGCGCAGACAAACAAAGCGAACACTCCGTGCAGGACGGGCGGTAGACCACATTCTGCGACCGACGAAACCCTTGCTGCGACAAGGCGTTGCTTAGCTTGTCAGCACCATTGCCTTGCAGTGCAGTGAACAGCTTACGCTCTACCCGCCCGTCAAGATAGGGGCAGGGTTGCGGGGATGTCACATAGAACTGCGGCGTTTTCGGAAGGCTGTGATGCATGCCAGACTGAACAAACTGTAAAGGGTCCGGGCAGGCTAGCAACACATGCGGGAGGCTGGCAATCCCTATTGCAAAGGACGGTTTATAACGACACTGCCCAGCATCAGGTCAGGCAGGCCTTGATGGTGCGCTGTTTTCAGGATCAGAGCACCGTGCAGCATCGCACCAAGGACCGAGACAAGGGCCATCATGAAGACAAGGCTGTGAAAGGCCGCTTGTCCATGACCAAGCTGCAGCCCGTCATGACCGCAAAACTCGACCCCAACAAAACACATGCCAGGTGTGGCGGACATTCTGGTCAAACTGATCCAGTGATAGATGAAGCCGGTTGTCAGCATGGTGCTGATCAGCTGCGCAAAGCCGAAAGCGTTGGTAATAAGACCGATAGCAAGCGTAAGCACACCGCTGATGATCAGAATAACGACGCTGTCGATCAGCCATGCGGTAAATCGCTTGGTGGGGATCACATCGTAGAATTGCGGGTCCCGAACCGGGTCCGGCAAAGGCGATTGACCTTGTTGAGAAGGGTGTTTGCGCATCCGGCATTACTGCAGGGTTGCGGCGGGCCATGTCAAGAATGGCCCGCCGCGTCAGCCAGCCGTATCAGGCAGGCATGTCGATGGCGTCGTCGCGCTGGCGTTTGCGGTCGCTCATGAACTGATCAAACTCGGCCTGATCTTTCGCCTTGCGCAACCGTTCCAGGAAGCCGTGAAAGGCGGATTGTTCGTCCTCCAGCCGCTTCAGGGTCTCGTCGCGATAGGAATCAAAGGCGGCATTGCCAGAGGACCCCAAACGACGAGGCGTGCGGTTTCGGAATTTATGTGAACAGGACATTCGGTCGCTCCATAGCATGTAGAAAAGAAGGGCGAGGCCAACGGGCCACAGGAAGATAAAGCCAAGGACCATGGCGGCGATCCAGGCACCTTTACCACGGGCATCCAGCCACGCCTCGGCTTCGCGCAGCCAGTGGATCAATGTGGACATGTGGGTACTCCTTTTGGTCAGAATGTGAATGTTATTTACATTAACATAGCTGGCGTGTCTATCGTTGAATGTCAAGTCAGTTGGACAAGTTTTTTGTCAGGGGGAACTGCGTCCTGCAGTCATGCCGCTTAGTCAGCAAGCGTCGCCTGCTGTCGCGCGGGATCGTTTTCCACGTATTTTCGGTCAGTGCATGTCGGTGTGAGCCAGTTCAGCAAGGTTGCACAGCTTTTCCACAAACTGAGCAATCGCTTCTTCGGATGATGGTGACCTCGATAGTCCCATATCAACGTAGAGGCAGTTCTTTATGAATTTTGAGAACTTGTATCGGTCAGCCGAGGCAAGTACCAACTCGGCCGTATGTGGTATGTAGCTGCGGTATTCATCATCAATGCCGGTCGCGCACTCTGATAGGCCAATCGGATCAAATTGATCCCAAAGCAACTGGCATTCGGCATGCAATCCTTCTTTTTCGAACTTTTTCATACCTAGCTTTGTAGATGAACAGGGGGATAACAGGCAAGTGAGCCTTCGACGGAGTGGGTGTTTCAATGAACCTTTCAAAACGCAGGTAACTTTTGCGTCAAAGGTGCTGCTTGGCGCTGGAGCCTTCTAAAGCGTTTCGGGATAAACCTGAGACAAAAGATTATCCTGAAACGCAGTGATAAGCCTATATGGTGTACGCGTTTCGATTTTATGTGATGTCTCAAGGTAAACTCGAAACGCTTTAGGTGACGCGGGAGTTGTTTCCCAAACGCCTTATGCGCCGGCATCTTTCTCGATCAGCCCCAGACCGCGCAGATAGATGCCGGTGCCGCTTTCCAGCAAATCCTCGGGCGAGAATGGGCTTTTGGTGCCGGGGGTCCCGCGGGCAAACAGCTCAACCACGCCATGGCTGAGCGCCCAGATGTGCTGCGACACCATCGATGCGGGCGGGCGTTGGTCTGCGGGAATGTGCTGCAACAGGTCGCCTGCCGCCTTGGTCAGGACACCAAAAGCCCGGTCCGAGGCGGCCTTCAGCTCGCTATCACCGGCAATCGACAGTCCACTTTCGAACATCGTGATGTAAGCGCCCGGGAACTTGCGGGCAAAGGCCAGATAGGCGCGACCAGTGGCCGAAAATGCCTCCATCGGGGAGGGCTGGCCTTTCTGATAGGCGTGTTCCATCAGGTCGGCAAAAATCTTGAAACCTTGCAACGCGCATTCCTGGATCAGGTCTTCGCGTCCCTTGAAATGGCGATAGGGGGCGGCGGCAGATACGCCTGCGGCACGGGCGGCCTCGGCGAGCGTAAAACCCAGCGGGCCCTTTTCCACGACCAGCTCAAGTGTGGCGTCAACAAGGGCCTGCTTCAGGTTGCCGTGATGATAGCTTTTGCGATTGGCCATAGGCGCGGCTTAGCCGCAAAGCGTAGGGCAGGGCAAGCGGATCACTTGAACCCCATCGCTTTCGGACTGCCGCAGATCTTGCGATCAGGCCGCCGGATATCCGCATCCGGAATGTCCAATTGGCTGAGGACCGCACGGATCGCCGCCAGACGCGCGCGTTTCTTGTCGTCGGAGCGCACGACGGTCCATGGTGCGGTGCGGGTGTGAGTCTTGCGAAATGTCTCTGCGATGGCCCGCGAATAGGCATCCCATTTTGACAGCCCGTCCACGTCAATGCCCGAAAGCTTCCAGTGCTTCAAAGGCGCGCTTTCGCGTTTGAGGAAACGGCGCAGTTGCTCGGCCCGCCCGACATTCAGCCAGATTTTGAACAGGTGGATGCCTTCATTCATCAGCATCTCTTCGAATTTCGGCACCTGCTGAAAGAAAAGCTGCCGCTCTGCCTTGTCGCAAAAGCCAAAGACATGCTCTATCACCGCACGATTGTACCAGGAGCGGTCGAAGAACACGATTTCGCCCGCAGTTGGCAGATGCCTTATGTAGCGCTGGAAGTACCATTCCCCCCGCTCGGCCTCATTCGGTTTTGACAGGGCCACGACCCGTGCCGCACGCGGGTTCAGGTTTTCGCGAAATCGCTTGATTGTGCCGCCCTTGCCAGCCGCGTCGCGGCCCTCAAACACCACAGCGACACGTGCGCCGGTCGCGCGGGCCCAGCTTTGCGCGCGCACCAGTTCGATCTGCAGTGCCGCCATTTGTTTTTCATAATCCTTGGTCGCCATCTCTTCGCGGTAGGGATAGCCGGGGTCCAGTATGTCGTTCTTGTCGGCCTTTTCGATCGCGCGCCGGATGGTTTTGGGCGCGCTTTCTTCAAAGAAACGACTGATCGCCCCGTCGAAGGGTTTGGGAAATTCCATGGTCATCTTACCCCTTTCTGTTGGCTGTCAGGCGGTTCAGTGCCGCCAGAACCTCATTTGGTCGGGCATGGTGGGGCATGTGGCCGATGCCGTCCAGTACTGTCAGGTGAGCATTGGGCAGGCGTTGCGCAAACGGCTCGGAATGGATCGACAGGCCAACGGTCGTGTCGGCATCGCCGTGCAGCAGTTCAATCGGCATGGTCAGGCTGTCATAGCGCGGCACCATGGCGCGGATATGCGGCTTTAGCGTGGCGATATCTGTGGCGTTGGCCTGCTGTGTTGCGGGCCTAAGGACCAGTCTTGCCTCGATCCGGTTGGCGTAGTCGGGCGGCGGCGTTTGCGGGGCAAACACGTCGTCGATTGCAGCGTCAATCATGCTTTGCGGCACAGTGGCGGCGGCCAGGTGGGTTGCCAGCTGGCCTAGAACTGGCGTTGAGGCCAGCCGCCGGTTGCGCAAGGATGGCGGTCCATCCCAGACATGGCTGGGGGCGGCCAGAAGCATAAGGCCGGGCACGACCTCGGGCGCGTCAAGTGCCCAGGCCAGCGCCACTGCGCCGCCGTAGGAATGGCCGATCAGAATCGGTGCATCGAACCCCAGTTGCGTCTCTGCCCGGCGCATCAGCCTGGCCTGAACGAAGGGGTTTGAACCATCTTGCGGTGCGCGGTCTGAATAGCCCAGGCCGGGGCGGTCGATCAGCAGCAGCCGGTGATTTTCGGCAATCGCCTGGGCAGGCCCAACGATCCAGTCCAGAATATTGCCCGAGGCCCCATGAATGGCGAGCACTTGCGGGCCGTCCTTCCCAAGAATGCGGTAATGCAGACGGGTGCCGTCAACCTCGACAAACTTGCCCGAGGGCTGCAGGTCGCTGAAGCGGGTTGAGTTGCGCGCCGCAACGGCCGCAACCCCGGCCATAAGGGTGGCCCCGCCAAAGATCAGTTTGCGGCGGCTAAAGCGTTTCGGGATAAACCTGAGACAAAAGATTATCCTGAAACGCAGTGATAAGCCTATATGGTGTACGCGTTTCGATTTTATGTGATGTCTCAAGGTAAACTCGAAACGCTTTAACCACGCCCAATCTCGGACATATCAAACTTTGTGGTCTGATAGATTTCATTGATCCAGTTGCCGTACAGAAGATGCCCGTGGCTGCGCCAGCGGTTTTCGGGCGGGCGGGACGGATCGTTCTGAGGGTAGTAGTTCACGGGCAGGCTGATTTCCCCGCCTTCTGAAATATCCCGGTCATACTCTGCCTTCAGCGTATCGCTGTCATATTCCAGATGGTTGAACATATAGAGGGCGCGGTGCGGCGCATCCTCTACCAGACAGGCACCAACTTCGTCCGAGGCCATCAGCATCACCAGATCGTCGCTGGCGTCGATATCTTCCTGCCGCATCTGGGTCCAGCGGCTGACCGGCACGACAAAGTCATCCGAAAAGCCGCGCAGATAGGGCGAGGCCGGGGCCAGATTGCGGTGGCGATAGCAGCCAAAGGCTTTCGCGGGCAGGTCATCTTTGTGCACGCCATGGAAATGGTTCATCATTGCCATGCCGCCCCAGCACACGCCCATCGTGTGGTGAACATTGGTCTGGGTCCAGTCGAAGATCTGGCGCAATTCATCGTAATAGGTGACGCCTTCGAAATCGAGATGCTCGACCGGTGCGCCAGTGATGACCAGCCCATCGAACTTGCGCGACCGGGCGTCCTCAAACGGCTGATAAAACGCCTCCATATGTGCAACCGAGGTGTTGCGGCTTTGATGGTCGGACATCTTGATCAGGGTCAGGTCGATCTGCAAGGGGGTGGCCCCGATGACCCGGGCGAACTGGGTTTCCGTTTCGGCCTTTTTAGGCATCAGGTTCAGCAGGCCGATTTGCAACGGGCGGATATCCTGCCGGGCCGCGCGCTCGTCTCCCATTACCATGACCCCTTCGCGCGTCAGAACGTCAAAGGCGGGCAGGGTCTCGGGCAGTTTGATCGGCATGGATGATATCCTTTGCAAGGGTAGCAGGCAGATAGTGCAGGACTGCCTTTCTGGCAAATCTAGCGCGGCAGATGCGCTGTGATCAGGGCGTTGAAATCCTTGGCATTGCGGATGGCACTGACCTGTTCATGCGGCAGGGTGATGCCCCAACGCTCTGCGATCTCGCGATAGCGGGGCAGGCGGTGATCCAGCAGCTTGCGATATCCCCAGCGGACAAAGCTGTCCGGGTTAACCTGATCGGGGGTTTGATCGTTTTCCCCCAGATATTGCGCCCAGATGCTGCGCAAAAAATCCTCGTTGTAATACATCGGCTTGGGGGCCTTGTCGAAGCGCTCCGCCAGCATATCCGCATGGCCTTCAGGCCCCTCCAGCCAGACCGGCAAGGCGCAGGCCGAAAGGGCGGTCATGACCGGGTCTGCGGGATCGGCGGCATCGACCACCTCACAAAGTGAGCCGGAGCAGTCGCAGATAAAATTCGCATAGTCGTAGATATCGGCGGCCTTGGTGGAAAAAAGCGCTGCGTCCTGGGTCGCGGCAACCTCCGCCGAGCGGTGCTGGCGTTGGCGGATGATATACACCTCTAACGGGAGGCCGCCCTTGTCAGGGTTCCCCGGCTTGCCCAGATAAGTCGACAGCGGCGACAGATTTTCAAAGCTGATATTGGACGCGATATAGATCGAATCCGTCATCAGCAACTCGCGCAGAAACGGGTTGCGCATCGCCTCTTGCTTAAAGTTATCGACGATATGCTCGCCCATATACCGGGTGCCGATGCGATAATCGACGGAGTAATGGAACCAGTCCCCTGTGTCGCGCAGCATCTGGGATATATGCGTTTTGCCCAGTCCTGACATGCCGAACAGCGCCACACGCTTATGCGGCGCGGATTGCCAGTCCTGTGCAGTAGGGTAGAGCATCGCGGCCTCCGGCTTCCTTCAGGGTTTGGGTCTATCCGGGGGGGGGAGGCGGATCAAGCGCGGTGATTGAACTGGTTTGCGCTCTGCCGCGACCAAATCACAGGAGGACCAAGAAGCCCGCCCTTCGTGCTGAGATCGAAGGGCGGGTTTCGAGACCCCGTGTTGCGGAAAACAAAGTGTGGGGTGGCCCGCAATACGGCGAAAGCCCCGCCTTTTCGGGCGGGGCTTTCGGATTCTTGGGTCTTAGATGGGTTTTAGAAGTAAAAGCCGACCTTGACCCCAGCCGCGATGGCAGAGTTGTCGCGGAAACTCCCGACCTGGGTGCCGCCAACGCCGGTATCGGTGTCCCCGGCGAAGACATAGCGCACGCCACCGGTGATCTTCATGTTGTCCATCGTATAGGTCGCGCCGACACCAAGGCTTAGGAAACCATCGGTTGGCCCAAGCGTTGAACTCAAACCGCCCGTTCCGGCCTCATAGCCGACCTGCACCGCGCCGGACCATTTTTCGGTGAATTTCCGACCAAGACCAAGCGCGTAGGTGAAGGTGTCACTGTCATACTCGACCAGTGCATTCCCCATGAGCGCTGTCGGCCGGATCGCAAAGCCGTCCCAGTTCACCCAACGGACCGAGCCGAACAACAGGGTTTTCGGCGCAACACCTGTCTGAAAGTCAAGGTTAACTGACTGGGGGGAAGTGATGTCTGTCGTAGACGGCGGTGCAACGCTCTGCGTGGTGTCTGACTCGTGCTTGATCTCGGACCGGTAGGTCAGTGCAACGCGCAGCGCGATGTCTTTGCGTTCATAGGCCGCACCAGCGGCGAAACCGACCCCGAAAGACGGGTCAAAGCTCACATCATATCCATTCAGGCCACCATAGGCCCCACCGGACAGGTTTACATCCGCGCTGATGCTTTGCAGCACCGGGCCGCCATAGACACTGAAACCTTCATTGAACTTATAGCGCATCAGCGCCGTCAACGCGTAAGAAGTTGCGGTCGCATTTGTGCCATCGAAGGCGATGGTTCCATCATAGGAAACGCTTGCACCAAAGGGCTGATCAAAGATCAGGGCGTAGGACAGGCGATCATTGATATCGCCCTTAAATGCCGCGCCTAAGGGAAAGTAGGCATTCGCGACGTTTCCGGTTGGCTCCGATCCCAGAATTGCCGCTGAGGTGCCGTCAACGCTTGGCATGACTGCACCAAGCGAAAATTCGGCATAGCGGCCCTCTTCGAACAAGGGGCTGATAGACTGGCCGGATCGATCAAGACCGCCGGCAACCGCCATGGATGAGGAACTGAGAAGCCCCGCAATAAGTGCAGAGCGGACGATTTTTGACATGGGTGACCTCCGCTAGATTGTTTTATTGGCCTGCGTCAAAGTAGCGCAGGCTTCGGAGGAAAGTGTAGGTGTCAGTTTCGTGAACGGTCAATGAATAACGCCGCGTTAGGTGATCCTGCGCGGCGTTGTGATGTAATTCTGCTATAGGTTGTAAGGCGAGGTAACCCGCGCTTATTTCTGCGCAGCAGCGATAGAATCGCTCAAGATCTGCTCTGCCTCGGCCTTGTCGCCCCAACCGATAACTTTGACCCATTTGCCTTCTTCAAGGTCTTTGTAATGCTCGAAGAAATGCTTGATGCGGTCGCGGGTTTTGGCGGGAACATCGTTCAGGTCCTGAATGCCCGCCTGGAACGGATCGACCTTTTCCACGGGCACAGCGATCAGCTTATCATCCATGCCGCCATCGTCTTCCATCTTCAGCACGGCAACCGGACGGCAGCGGATTACGACACCGGGCTGCAGGGTGAAATCGCAGATCACCAAAACATCCGTGGGGTCACCATCAGCATGGAGCGAGTTGGGGACAAAGCCGTAGTTGCAGGGATAGAACATTGGCGTGTTGACAATGCGGTCAACGAAAACCGCACCACTGTCCTTGTCGATCTCGTACTTCACCGGCGCACCGCCACCGGCCCCGCCTGGGATTTCGATCACGACATTGATGTCTTGGGGCGGGTTCTTACCTGCCGGGATTTTATCTACGTCCATTTTGTACTCCTGATCGGCCAGATTGTGCTTGAAGCGGCCCGTAGCATGATTGGTTTGGCGGTGAAAGAGGCGTCTTTCACTGCCAAGGGCCTATTGGCGGCGCGCCGTGCGCAGATTGATCAGATTGGCCAGCAAAATTATCGCGCCTCCGACAAAGACGGCAATCTCCAATGGCTCCTTATACAGCGCAAAGCCGATCAGCGCGATCACCGGCAGGCGCAGGAAATCCATCGGACTGACAAGAGAGGCAGGGGCCAGCGACAACGCCGTTGTCACACAAAAATGCGCGCCCAGCCCGCAGCAGGCCACAATCGCCACCCAGGCCAGGTCAATCCCAGTCGGCAGGGTGATATCGCCATCATAACCGGCCATAATCAGACCAAACACGGCTTGCATGACAACCATCCAGAACAGGATGGACATCACCGCTTCGCTGCGTGACAGCAGTTTTGTTGACATGACCGTCCCGATAAAGCCGATGACACAAGCGGCGGCGGCCAGCAGCCCGGCGGACATTTGCAGTTGTCCGGGGCGGGCAACGATCAGGATACCGACAAAGCCGATCAGCACCGACAAAAGCCGGATGCGGGTCATCCGCTCGCCCAGAAAGACCGGGGCAAGCAGGGTTACCCAGATTGGTGTCGTGAACTCAAATGCGAAGACTTGCGCCAGCGGGATGCCTGCCATGATGGCGTAGAACCACAGGTTTTGGCCAGCAAAGTGAAACAGGTTGCGCACCATGTGCAGTGTCATGCGTTGCAGGCGTATATGTCCGATCTGGCCGGTCGCCGCAGCGACAAGCAGAACGATTGCAATGCCGATCAGGGAACGAAAGGCCATGAGCTCGTACGTGTCCAGCACGCCGGACAACTCGCGCCCGGCGACGGCCATCAAAGAGAAACTGGCCACAGCCCCCATCATCCAGAGCGCAGCCAGAACGGGGCGGCTGTCCTGTTCCATGGCGCGACACTGGCGACGGTATTGGGCGGGTGCAAGCGGAAACGGCGTTGAGGCCGGGATGGCACCGGGGTAGGGTGCATCGCATGAAAACCTTGCTTGTTACTATCGCCGCTGCCCTTGCCCTTTCAGGGCCAATGCAGGCGCAAGATGTCGGAACGGCGGGGCTTAATCCGCAGACGGCCAAAACCCTGCGTCCTGTGGTTCAACTGGCGAACCGGACCTTTACCCGGATGCCGCAGGTACAGCTGACCTCGCGCCTGGTGGATCTGTGTGGCGGCGGGCCGGAGGCCAGTCTTTACGCACGGTACTGCACCGATCTGAACACCATCTATGTCAGTGCCGACCTGTCCGAGAAACTGTCCGGGCAGGCGATTTCCTATCTGATCGCGCATCAATATGCCCGCGCCGTGCAGGTGCGCCATGGCATTGCTGATATCGCGCTGTCCCGCATTCAGGCTGACCCCGCAAACGAGGCAGCGTTGCGCGTGCAGGTCTCCGCGCAAGCGGCCTGTATCGCTGGTGTATTGCTGGGCCGGGCCAAGATCGACGGCATATCCGCAAGCCTGCTGGCAGTTGATCCGTTCGGCAAGCCGCATTGGGGCCATAGCCCGATCAGCACGACTGCGCTGTCGCCGATAACCATGGCCGAGCATGACCGCTGGTTTGCCGCCGGACACAGGGCTAAGGATTTCGCGGTTTGTGCAACCAAGGATTTCGATGCGCGACTGATCTTGCGGGCAGAGCAGTAGTTAACCGGTTCTTGAGGTCCGGGCCGTAAGGCTTGTGCGATGCGGTTCCTTGTTTTGATCTCTTTCCTGGGCACATCTGTCTGCGCAGAGGGCTATGACCTTAGCCCCGAACAACTGGCGTTTTGTCTGGATCTGTCGGTGCGGCTGGATCAGTTGGAGCACCAGATCAAGGATGGGACAGACAAGCAGCAGCGGCTTGCCCGCCGTCTGACGGAAATCCGGCTGCGCCGGAGCACGCTGCGCGACACGGCCCGCGTCGATGCGCGCGCCGCCGTCCGCTATAGCGCCCTTTCGCAGGAAATGGAGGAGGTGACGAAAACGCTGGAGGAGGCCGAGCTTACATTAACCGAGGGCCTGCAAACCCGGCGCGACAAGGCAGGGGCGTATGAAACTCATTGCGTCGGCCGAAGCTATACAGCCGACGCGTTGAAAGCGGCGGCACCCTTGCGGAAGTTTCGGGACGTACCGCGATAAGGAGACACCAGTCAGCGCGATGGTTGATTTCGCGGGGCCCTATACGGCCCGCGAACTGCCCTAAAGAAGCTCGCGCTTGAAGTCCCTTACAAGATGGCCTGATTGCTGCCCCCAGGGAGACGCCCCGCCACGGGTCTGATGAAAGTCGAACGCGGCCTGATCCTCGAACAATTCGCTTACATGAAACACGGCGGGATCAGCGTCATCCTGCGTGACCTCAAACAGCAGACATCCCGGTTCCTGCCGTGTCAGACGGATATGCGCATCCAGCAGAGGTTGCATCTGCGCCTGCTCCTCCATTGGGATGATAATGGTGCCGGTCAGCCGGACCTGTCCTGTTTCAGCCATTACGCCCCCCAAGTTTTGCGCAGCACGCGCAGCCAGTTGCCATGACAAAGCTTTGTCATCAGCGGTTCGTTATACCCATGCGCGCGCATGGCAGCACGCAGATGCGGGAAGCCGGCGCAATCCTTGATCTTTTGCGGGACAACGGCCCCGTCAAAATCGGTGCCGAAGCCAACGCGATCCTCGCCCATCATGTCGATCATATGATCCAGATGCTGCAACATCGTCTCCAGCGGAACATCAGCGTCCATTTTGCCATCCTGCCGCAAAAAGGCCGCGGCGAAGTTCAGGCCGACCATACCGTCGCTTTCGGCGATGACGCGCAGCTGCCAGTCGGTCAGGTTGCGGGCATGCGGACAAAGCGCCCAGGCATTGGAATGGGTCGCGACCAGCGGCGCATCCGAAAGCGCTGCGACGTCGTCAAAACCCTTCTCGTTCAGATGTGACAGGTCCAGCATGATCCGCAATTGGTTGCATTCGCGCACCAACGCCTTTCCCGCATCGGTTAGCCCCGGCCCCGTGTCAGGGTCGGACGGGTATCGAAACGGAACCCCGTGACCAAACGCGGTCGGGCGGCTCCAGACCGGGCCTAGGGATCTCAGCCCGCGCCCGTGTAGTTCATGCAAAACGGCAAAGTCTGGGTCAATTGCCTCGGCCCCCTCGATATGCGCGATGGCCGCCATCCGATCCCTCTGAAGCGCGGCCTCCAGTTCAGCTGCGGTCCGGCATAGCGTGATCCCCCCAGCGGCTTCCAGCGCATCAAGCATGTCAAAGCCACGCCGGATAAAATCCAATGAACTGTCCTGCGCCAAAGCGGGAGAAAGTGGCAGATCATAGCTGGATTTCGCCATCTCATCATGATCGATGGCAATCTCGGGCGGGTCGGGAACATAAACCGCGAAGAACCCACCGCCAAAGCCGCCTTGGCGCGCCCGAGGCAGGTCAATATGACCATCTACCAGCCCCTGGACCACGCCCTCTGGCGTGACCTGACCCCGCATCAGGCGAAGTATAAGATCGTTATGACCGTCAAAAATCCTGGGGCTGTTTCGATCCACGTCTGTCCCGTCCCATATCTGCAATCGCCTGACTATGGCACCGATCAGGCACCCGCTTCAACACCTCTAAATGTGGGGAATGACACGACTTTGCGGCCATTGTAGTTCTTCGTCACTAAATGTGAGTCCCGATTTCGGATTTGCCCGCTATGATCCCTCCAAACGCAATAGATGGAGTTTCCATGATGGTTAGAACAGTTTGTGCCGCTTTAATGTCCCTTAGCCTTCTGGGCTGCAACGGGCAGGACCCTGCGCTGACAGGTGCTGCCGCTGGTGGCGCTGCGGGTGCGCTTTTGGGGGCGGCGGTATCTGATAATGATACCAGAGGGGCTATTATAGGGGGTACTCTCGGCGCTGTGGCGGGGGCCACCATCGCCAGCCAGCAGCAACGCAAGTCTACACCTGGCGCACGCCAGTGCCGCTATCGCGACTCGCTGGGTCGTGAATTTATTGCGGATTGTCCGTAAGAAAATCTGTTTGCGCCAAGCAGGCGTAACAGCAGTTTTTGAAAGCGGCCCGGGCAGCATTGCCCGGGCCTTTTTTGTCAATTCAGGGCCGCATCGGTGATGTCATGCGTCCAGGCACCGGTTGGCTCTTTGGTGATCACCGGATCAGATCCGCCCGACAGCAGGCTTTTCACCGTGCGATCGAAATCCGCCGGGTCCAGCGCCCCGTTTGAACCGGCGGTCAGCTTAGCGACCTCATCCATCATGCGCTTCTGATGCTCTTCGGTTTGGGCGCCGGTCGCATCATTGTCCAGAACGATTTCCGCCGCTTCGTCCGGGTTTTCCTCGGCATATTTCCAGCCCTTCATGGATGCACGAACAAAACGGACCATCTTGTCCTTGAAGGCCGGGTCAGCCAGATTTTCTTCCAGCACATAAAGCCCGTCTTCCAGCGTTGCGACGCCCTCATCCTCATATTTGAAGGTCACCAGATCATCCGGGGTCAGCCCCGCATCGATTACCTGCCAGTATTCGTTATAGGTCATGGTCGAGATACAGGCCGTCTGCTTTTGCAGCAGCGGGTCGACATTGAACCCCTGCTTCAGCACCTCAACCCCATCGGCCCCGCCTTCGGTCGGAATGCCAAGCTGGCTCATCCAGCTCAGGAAGGGAAATTCGTTGCCAAAGAACCAGACACCCAGCGTCTTGCCCTTGAAATCATCGGTAGAAGCGATCCCGGCATCCTTGCGGCAGGTCAGCATCATGCCGGAGGATTTGAATGGTTGGGCGATGTTGACCAGTGCCAGACCCTTTTCGCGGGCCGCCAACGCGGCAGGCATCCACTCCACCACCACATCTGCGCCGCCACCGGCGATCACCTGCGTCGGCGCGACATCCGGCCCGCCGGGTTTGATCACAACCTCAAGGCCTTCCTCTTCATAGAAGCCTTTTTCTGCGGCGACATAATAGCCCGCGAACTGGGCTTGCGTGACCCATTTCAATTGCAGGTTAACCGTGTCCTGCGCCCAGGCGGGCAGGGCCATGGACGCCGCAATGGCCAGTGAAATCAGATGTTTCATGGTACTCTCCTTGTTGAACTTGCTGCCTTGTTATCCCCTCTGCGATGGATGCCAGAAGGTTGCTTGCTTTTCTAGAAAGGCGACCAGACCATAAAAGGCCGAACCGGCCATGGCTGCAACGGCTATTTCGGCCCAGACCATATCAATGTTCAGCTTGCCGACCTCGGTCGAGATGCGAAACCCCATACCGCGGGTGGGGGAGCCGAAGAATTCGGCCACGATGGCCCCGATCAGCGCCAGCGTCGTTGCGATCTTCAACCCGTTGAAGATAAAGGGCGCAGCGGCAGGCAGGCGCAGCTTGAATAGGCTCTGCCAATAGCTAGCCGCATAAGTGCGCATCAAATCCCGCTGCATGGCAGAGGTTTCCTGCAGCCCGGCAACGGTATTCACGAGGATCGGGAAAAAGATCATCACCACGACAACTGCCGCCTTGGAGTGCCAGTCAAATCCAAACCACATCACCAGAATGGGGGCGGTGCCGACAATCGGCAGGGCCGACAGGAAATTGCCGACCGGCAATAACCCCCGGCGCAGAAAATCAAACCGGTCGGCCAGAATGGCCACAGTAAAGGCCGCGATTGCACCCATGGCATAGCCAGACAGTGCACCCTTGACGAAGGTCTGGATAAAATCCTCCTGCAGAATGGCCAGACTGCTGACAAAGCGCGCGGCGATGGCTGATGGCGGGGGCAATATGACCGAAGGCACGCTCAAGCCGCGCACCAGCAATTCCCAGACGACAAGGACGGTGATCCCAAAGATGATCGCCGAGGGGGCTTTGAACGCCCAATAGGATGTGTGATGCCGCACCAGCGCCCATGCACCAAGCCAGACAAATGCAGCCAAAAACAGATAACTCATGCCTGCAACCCCATCCGGTTTAGCGTCCAACGCTGGATCAGCCCAACAAGGCCGACCAGTATCGCGGCCAGAATTGCGGCCATGAACAGGGCCGACCAGATCTGGATCGTTTGGCCATGATAGGACCCGGTCAACAGCCGCGCGCCCAGGCCACCATCCTGATTGATCGGCAACTCAGCAACAATCGCACCGACCAGCGAGGCTGCTATCCCAACCTTGAGCGAGGCAAACAGATAAGGCATCGACGACGGCCATCGCAACTTCCAGAAGGTCTGCATGGCCGAGGCATTCCAGGTCCGCATCTGATCAAGCTGAATAGCCGAAGGGGCCCGCAGTCCCTTAACCATTCCCACGGCCACAGGAAAGAAACACAGATAAGTTGAAATGATCGCCTTGGGAATCAGCCCGCTGATCCCGATAGAGTTCAGAACCACCACGATCATCGGCGCAATCGCGAGGATCGGAATTGTCTGACTGGCGATCATCCAAGGCATGACCGAAGCATTCATCGCCCGGCTATGCACAATCCCGACCGCCAGCAAAATCCCCAGCGCGGTCCCCAATAGAAACCCCAGCCCGGTCGCCGCAAGCGTCCGTTTGGCATGAAACACCAAAGACCGTGGCGAACTCACCTTCTGCTCAAAGGTCGTTTCGTATAATTCTACGACAACCTGGTGCGGTGCAGGCAAACGCGGCTTGTCCTGGCTCCATGTGGCCGCCACCAGATCAGATGTCGACAAAACGAGATCTTGCCTTTGCGCCTGATCCTGCGCCCAAGGCGCGTTTAAAATCACCGCAAAGCTATACCAAAGCAAAAGAATGGCACCGATCACGGTCGCAACCGGCCAAAAACTGTGACGCATGCCGCTCATGCTATGCTGCTTTCATTGTTCTTAAAATATCCCCGCCGGAGGCAAAAAATCTCTGTCGGGCCACGAATTTTTTTGCCTCCGGCGGGGATATTTTAAGAACAGTGAAATGATTTGGTGAACAAAGTGCCCGTGCGGAACAGGCTGGGAAGCCGATGGCCGCGAACAGTGAAGGCACCCTGTCTCCAGACTGAGGCAGGGTGTTTTTCCTAGAGATCATCTTCAAACCCTTTCCGCAGCCCTTCGCGCACCCGGTGGGCAATTTCAATGAATTCCGGGCTGTCGCGGATATCCAGCGGGCGGTCTTTGGGTAGGGGGCTGTCGATTACGTCAGTGATGCGGCCGGGGCGTGGGGACATGACGACGATTTTGGTCGAAAGATAAACTGCTTCGGGGATGGAGTGGGTGACGAAGCAGATGGTTTTGCCGGTTTGATCCCAAAGACGCAGCAATTCTTCGTTCAGCCGGTCACGGACAATTTCGTCCAGCGCGCCGAAAGGCTCATCCATCAACAGGATATCGGCGTCAAACGCCAGGGCGCGGGCGATGGAGGCGCGTTGTTGCATGCCCCCCGAAAGTTGCCAGGGAAATTTCTTTTCGAAATTGCCCAGTTCGACGAGGTCCAGCACCTTTACCACCCGGTCGGCCATGTCTGATTTCGGATAGCCCATGATCTCCAGTGGCAGGCGGATGTTGCCGCCGATGGTGCGCCAAGGATATAGGCCCGCAGCCTGGAAAACATAGCCATAGGCGCGGCTTTTGCGGGCCTCTTCCGGTGTCATGCCATTGACGGAAACGGTGCCGCCTGTTGGCTGTTCCAGGTCGGCGATCACCCTCAGGAAAGTGGTCTTGCCGCAGCCTGACGGTCCGATGAAAGAGACGAACTCGCCCTTGTTGATCTCAAGGTTAACGTCTTTTAGGGCGTGGACAGGGCTGTCCTTGGTCTGGAAGGTCAGGGACAGGTCGCGGGCGGATATGACGGTTTGGGGGTCAGGCATGGCGGGCCTCGGTATTAGTGTTCATCATCAGTTCGACTGCCTCTTTCGCGTCGCGTAACCCCGCGCCGGTGACTTCTCGGAAAACCTTGATGGCTTCTATCTTGTGCCCGTTTTGCACGATATCCGCGATGCGGGCATAGTCTTCGTCAGACAGCTTTGTGACCGAGTTTTGCAGTCTGTCCAGCCGCTCCGGCGTGACCGGTACCGTGACTTGACCGGCGAGCATCGCCAGGAGGCCAAGCGCATAGCCCAGACAGACCATCGCAGCGGCAAGTCTGTTGCCAGAGTAGACGGCATAGGCCGCACAGGCGAGCACAATGAGTGTGGCGATTAGTTTCATTCGGCGGAAAAACCTTTCAAGATCATTAACCGGGTGCCTTGTGAGATCTTTCGCAGTCCCCGCGATGCTGTTCGAAGGATTGCTCAACCACCCATTGCACCCATCCTGATGCGGTACCGATGGCGCAGAAGAACAGCACGTTTGGCAGTAACGCGCCAAAGCCATCCTCCCATCCAAAGCCTTGTTTCAGCGCGCCTGCCACGATCAACCCCAGCATTGCGCCAGCAAGCATCGCGGTGTTCTGGTCAGATCGGTCAGCCCAATTGCAGAGGTACCGGAGCAAAAGGAATGGCAGAAGGCAAACGACAAGTGCGCCAATGTAAAGGAGTGGCAGAAAGAACAGAAATTCAGCGAGAGTGCCAGCCTCAGACATTATAGCGGCGGCCACGGCAAGGCTGGCGACCGCGTTGCTGGAAAAATATCCGATGACCGCGCCCATCTGCTCAGATCCCTGCCGGAATGTTCATCGGATCACGCTCCACTTTCCTCGGGCTGTTCAGTTCCTTCCATTTCGACAGGGCTGCGGCGGCCGAGGAAAAGGCCGGGCGGGGTACGAATTTTCCGCGACCGGGCTGCGGTTGGGAATTCTGCCCCCAGGCCCAGATCACATCGCCGCGCGACAGTGTAAAGCGGGCCTGTGCGGTCACCTCCATCCCTTCCCAGACGGAGTAATCCAGCACGGATTTCTGGTTCGACGCGCTCAGCGTTTTGCTGAGTTTGGGGTCCCAGACCACGATATCGGCATCAGCACCGGGCACCAATGCGCCCTTCTTCGGGTATATGTTCAGGATCTTGGCGATGTTGGTCGAGGTGACGGCGACGAATTCCTCGGGCGTCAGCCGTCCGGTCTCGACGCCCCGGGTCCACAGGACCGCAAGGCGTTCTTCCAGCCCGCCAGTGCCATTGGGGATCATGCAGAAATTGTCGCGGCCCATGCGTTTTTGTTCGGTGGTAAAGGCTGCGTGGTCGGTGGCGACCACCTGCAACGAGCCCGCTGCCAGCCCGGCCCAGAGGCCATCCTGATGTTCCTTACCGCGAAAGGGCGGTGACATGACGCGCTGTGCGGCGTAGTCCCAGTCCTTTGACAGGTAGTCGCTGTCATCCAGGCACAGGAATTGCGCCAGTGGTTCGCCATAAACCCGAACCCCTTTCTGACGTGCACGCCGGATGGCCTCATGCGCCTGTTCGCAGGAGACATGCACGATATAAAGAGGGGTTCCGGCGGCATCTGCGATCATGATCGCGCGGTTGGCGGCCTCGCCCTCTACCTCTGGCGGGCGGGAATAGGAATGGCCTTCTGGCCCTGTGATGCCGTCGGCCAGCATCTTTTTTTGCAGCAGATCGACGATATCGCCGTTTTCTGCGTGGACCATGGGCAGTGCGCCCAGCTCTTTGCATCGCTGGAAGGAGGCGAACATTTCATCATCCTCGACCATCAGCGCGCCCTTATAGGCCATGAAATGCTTGAACGAATTGACGCCCATATCGACGGCGTCCTTCATCTCGGCAAAAATCTGTTCGTTCCATCCGGTGATCGCCATGTGATAGCCGATATCGGAGCAGATCTGTGGGGCGGATTTGCGGTGCCATTCATTGATGGCGTTTTTGATCGAGCCGTCCTCCCCCGGCAGGCAAAAGTCGATCAGCATCGTGGTGCCACCCGCCGCTGCTGCCCAGGTCCCGCTTTCGAATGTTTCGGCCGCAGTGGTGCCCATGAAAGGCATTTCCAGATGGGTGTGGGGGTCGATGCCGCCGGGGATGACATAGGCATCCGTTGCATCCACCACCTCGTCGCCCTTAAGGTCCGGGCCGATTTCCTTGATCACCTCGCCCTCGATCAGGATGTCCGCCTTGAAGCTGCGATTGGCGGTGACGACGGTGCCGCCTTTGATGACTTTGATCATTAGTCCCTCCCTTCGGGGCAAGTTTGCAAATATTTGGTCAGGTCGCGGTCTTTTAGGATAAAGGACAGGCCGCGATCCCGTCCCCAATCACAGGCAGCGGCGAAATCGACGCTGGTATCGGTGTATTCAGCGGCATAGATCGGCTTGTCCGCCTTGGCATAGGGCAGAACCTGATCGCACCAGCCAGCGGCGAAACAGTCCTCAGTAATGACGAAATCCAGATCGTTAAGCAGCGCATCGGTCAGCTCGGGGATGTTCTTTTGACCGATTTGCAGGCCCATCCCATGGGCCATGTTTGCCAGCGCGCGCAGATAGACCAGCGTATCCTCCGCCGTTACGTCAAAGCCGCTGTCATTGTCGTGGACGTCCTGATTGTCCGGCTCCACCGCATCAAAGCCCAGATCGGCGCAGCGCTGGAAGCGAGCCCGCATGATCGGCAGCAGGATGTCCTTGCGGCGGATATCTAGGAATTTCTCATCCGGCCAATCCTCATAAACCTTGCCCACGACATTGGCTGTGAAAGCGTCGATGTCATCGCGATAGCTCTCCACCGTTCCGACGCTGACATAGCAGATCAGGGTATGCCCTGCGGCTTTGAGTGCCGCAATCTCTTCGGTCGAATGGTTGTCCGGGTCGATATCAAGGACTTTGGCATCGCTTTGCAGATCATAGGGTTCCGACAGCTGCCAGTCCCAGCTTTCGGCGGCGGGCGCAGCACTGGCGCACAGCATCACGGCCAGACTGCCGCCAATCCATTTGGCAGCAGGCGGAGAAGGTTGGTTGGATCGCTGCGACCGGGGCATTACTTACTTTCTGAGTTCCGCAAGCGTGTCGGGGCTGACATCGTCGATCTGGGATTGCTCATCACCGCTAAGGTCGCGCACCGCCCAGCCATCGGCAGAGCGCTCAGCGATCTGGCCTTTGCCAACCTCGTCTTGGGTGATGCCTTTGACGACCTTGGCAAACATCTTGCTGACCGAGACCTTCTTGGCCTGTTTCTGCTTGGTGTGGTCATCCTTGCCGCACATGAACTGCCAGACGCCATCGCTGTCATGAGCGATCACGGCCAGCGGGCGCTTGCCACGCATGACATGGTTGCAGGCGACGCCGCTCGGGTCTTTGGGTTTGTCAGTCATCTTTCGCAACACCCCATGCTTTCATAAACTCCTCAGGTTGACGCTTTTCGCCACGAAAGGCGCCATTGCCCCACACCCAGTTTCCGCCTGTGTGCAAATTTCCACCATGAGGAAATGCATCGAACTCAATCCTGTATCGCAGCGGCAAACAAAAGTGCGCATACTCCGGGTTCAGGCCCTCATTCTGGCAAAATTCCTGAGCTTCCGTTACGGTCTCAAGCTCCAGGTCACACACATAATCTTTGCCATCGACCCGAATAAGATGGTCATCGGTTTCGCTGTAGACATCCATTTCGACGATTAAGGTATCTTCAGCAATTTCACCACCTTCCCACCGGAAACAAAACAGCTTGTAGTAGTTTTCGGCGGCTTTGCCTTTTGAGTGATCGGCTTTCATCGCTTCTGTCAGCGTTGTTTTCTTCACCGTCAGGATGTCGGGATGATCTGGTGTCATTCTGAGCTGCTCCATAGAATACCTCTCGCCCGGGCCAAAGGCCGGGCCGCGCCCGACCTCCCCCCGGAGGGCGCGTGTGCCGCGTTTTGAGGGGAGCTAATGTGGGTTTTTCGGGCAGCGTCATCTGCCAGCCCGCCGTTGCAAAGCGCCCTCCAGGTCGGGCGTGGCCCTTTGTTCTGTTGGGCGAATCGGGTCACCCGACCACCTCCGCCGTCTCTACAACCGCATGGAACAGCACATTGGTGCCTTTTTCGGCCCATTCGGGGGAAATCTCCTCGGCTTCGTTATGGGACAAACCATCAACACAGGGGCACATGACCATGGCGGTGGGCGCGACGTCGTTGATCCAGCAGGCGTCGTGGCCAGCGCCCGAGACGATGTCCATATGCGAATAGCCCAGCCGTTCGGCGGCATCACGGATCGCCCCGACGCAGGTTTCGTCAAAGGCGGGGGGATCGAACTGGCCGACGATCTCGGCCTTGAAGCTGACGCCGATTTCTTCGCACAGGGCCGGGGCACGGGCCATCAACTCGTCCACCATGCCGTTCAGCTTGTCCAGAAGATGGGTGCGCATATCGACGGTAAAGACAACCTTGCCGGGGATGATGTTGCGGCTGTTGGGATAGACGTCGATATGACCGATGGCCCCGACCGCGTTGGGCTGGTTTTTCATTGCGATTTCATGCACCAGCTCGGTCACCAGCGCCAGGCCCCGCCCGGCATTCTTGCGCATATGCATCGGGGTCGAGCCAGTGTGGCTTTCCTTGCCGGTCACAGTGCATTCGATCCAGCGCAGGCCCTGACCGTGGGTGACAACGCCGATATCCTTACCCTCAGCCTCCAGGATCGGGCCCTGTTCGATATGCAGCTCGAACAGTGCGTGCATCTTGCGGTCGCCGACCTTTTCCTCTCCAACCCAGCCGATGCGTTTCAACTCGTCGCCGAATTTCTTGCCCTCGGCATCCTGACGGTCATAGGCCCAGTCCAGCGTGTGCTTACCCGCAAACACGCCCGAGGCCAGCATCGCCGGGGCAAAGCGGGTGCCTTCCTCGTTGGTCCAGTTCACGACGACGATAGGGTGCTTGGTCTTGATGCCCAGATCGTTCAGGGTGCGGATGATCTCCAGCCCGCCCAGCACGCCCAGAACGCCGTCATACTTGCCGCCCGTCGGCTGGGTATCCAGATGACTGCCGACATAGACGGGCAGGGCGTTCGGGTCGGTGCCTTCGCGCCGGGCAAACATATTGCCGATCTCATCAACACCCATGGAGCATCCCGCATCCTCACACCATGTCTGGAACAGGGCGCGGCCCTCCGCATCCTCATCGGTCAGGGTCTGGCGGTTATTGCCGCCCGCGATACCGGGGCCGATCTTGGCCATTTCCATCAGGCTATCCCAAAGCCGGTCGCCATTGATTTTCAGGTTCTCTCCGGGGGCTGCCATATCAGGTCCTTTCGGGGATTCAGTGCGCGACGATCCGGCACGTGGTTGATATCAGATGGTTCGGGCAGAGGGATAGCGCATGGCATGCGCAGCGGCTGGCTGGCCCTGACAGCTGTGTCATCTTTTCCCTCCCTGGCTGCCATGTTCAGAAGATTGCGGCTGACATCTTCGGCACGGCTTGCTATTGGATTTTGACCAAACGGTCTAAACGCAGGTTACCCCAGCGCCATGGCCAGTCAAGGACTGTCGGAGGTTTGGGTGACATCAAAGCAAAAACCGCAGACCCGGATTCAGCGCGAAAAGACCGCTGCGATCTTTGAGGCCGCGCTGGATGTCTTTTCAACAAAGGGGTTTCGCGGTGCGACTCTTGATGAGATCGCCGAAGCTGCAGGCATGTCCAAGCCGAACCTTCTATACTATTTCCCTTCGAAAGAGGCGATCCACGATCAGCTTCTGGCTGATCTGCTGAAGGATTGGCTGGACCCGCTTCATCAACTGGATCCGACCGGTGACCCGATAGAGGAGATCTGTGCCTATGTTGAGCGCAAACTGAGCTTGTCGCAGCAGGCACCGCGGGAAAGTCGTTTGTTCGCGAATGAGATCCTGCGCGGCGCAGTGCGGCTCAAAGGCTTTCTGGAGGGGGAGCTGAAGGCACTGGTTGATGACAAGGCCGCCGTGATACGGGGCTGGGTCAGCGCAGGGCGGATCGCTGATATTGATGCGCATCATCTGATCTTTTCGATCTGGGCAACAACGCAGCATTACGCGGATTTCGATGCACAGGTGGTGTCGGTTCTGGGGCAGGATGACCCAGACCGGTTCCAGGCTGCTGCGGCATTTCTGACCCGGCTTTATCGCGAAGCGCTGAAGCCTGCATAGATCAGATTGCGGTAACGTTCGGTGGCTTCGGGGATGCCGGGGAAACGGTCAATTAATGCGGCCCGGCTAAGCGGAGCAGGCAACGAACCGGTGTCCCCCAACTGCGCGCGCTGCTCTGCCAATGTATTGACCAAGGGCCAGTCGGCGGCAAAGGCCCTGGCCGCTGCGGGCGGCGTGGTGCCCATGAACGCTGCGAAATAGCCAAGCTCGAACTCTTCCGGCGCGTCGATTTCCAGAATGAACAGACGCCCCTCGGCCTGCATTGCCTCATAGAAATCAAGCGCGGCAATCCACTGGCCGACAACTTTGTCCGCCGCCATACCCCAGGGACGGATCGCCGCGTGAGAGGCAACGATTTTCTCGATCGGGCGGTAACTGGTCAGAACACGGGCGTCAGGAAAGGCTTGGGCCAGCAGCCTGGCATCCTGATCCAGGCCCGGATCCTCCAGCTTTAGCGATTTCGCCTGGGTCCGATGCACAAAGCCTGACGGATATCCACGATCATGCCAGCGGCGATAGGCCCCTTCGCGCGTAGAACTGACCTTTTCCAGTGGCAGCATGGCATCGGGGAAAGTGGCGCGCATCAGGTGCAACAGAAACATCGACCCGCCCCGGCTGGGGGCGGCGACCAGATAATTCAGCTTGTGATGACGGAACCGATCGAAAAGGCGCATAGGCGATGCATAGCCCGGGCAGGGGTTGCGGCACAATTAGCACTTGTTCTTTTGCTGTATCAGCGCCAGATGACCTGAATGATACGGCGCTCGCTTATATCCCGCCTTCTGGCGTTCCTGATGGTGTTTGGTCTGGCGCTTGGTCCGGCCCCGGCGCCACAAAAGGCGTTTCCGCCCGATCTGGCCATGTTTCTGGCAAGCGGCGGTCAGCTATCAGCTCTTTGCCTGCCGGGACGTCATACTGATGTTCCGAGCCATGATTGCGGTCATTGTGTGCAATGCCCAAGCAGTTCTGCCGGCTTTCCGCCCCCTGTTGATTGGGCCGATGAGGCCGTTGCGGGACTTCAGACCTTGGTGACATCGGGCGCTGACCAGATTGCACCGCCACCACCAATCTACCGCCCGCGCGGGCGCGCCCCACCTGTTCTTGGATGAAAGCCGACCCAAAAAATGAACTTTGCCCGGCAGACCCGGGCCTTCATCCAACCGAAAGGACAAACAGATGAAAACCACGATCCTTGCCGCAGGCGCCCTGGCACTTGGCCTTGTATCCGCAACCTTTGCTGACACGTTCACTGCGGGCGATATTGAAATCCGCGACGCCTACGCTTTTGCCACACCGCCAAAGGCTATGAACGGGGCCGCGTACATGGAGATCGCCAATACCGGCGAAACGGCTGACCGCCTGATTGAGGCCCGTTCCGACGCAGGCCGGACGGAGTTGCACAAATCGGAAAAGAATGCCGAAGGTGCGATGGCGATGATCCATCAAAAAGACGGCATCGCGATACCAGCCGGTGAGGCTGTTTCCCTTCAGCCTGGCGGTTACCATATCATGTTCATGGGTCTTGATGGGCCATTCGTGGAAGGTCAGGGGCGCAGCGTGACCCTGGTCTTCGAAAAAGCAGGCGAAGTCAGCATTGACCTTGATGTGCGCGCACGCGGTCACGGGGGCACACATGGTCATGGCATGAAGCATAACGACAGCAACGGTATGCATATGAAAAGCGACGAAAAAGGCATGTCGAACTAACCGACTTGTTTTTTGTCGGTGCCCTTTCTACCGCTGTGGTGGAAAGGGCATCTTATGAAAAAGTTCACCTTCTGGTGCTGCCGCAAAGGCCGCGTTGTTGGACGCGCCTTTTGAATGTCTGACAAGATGCAGACTACTCTTTGCGTGAACCTAAGCCGCCCCGTGACCAGCGCTGGCATCTTTCGTCCGATCAGATGGCGCATGCGCGACAGCTGTTTGATATGTATAGTCGTGATGCGGGTCTTGATGGGGACGCAACTGAACTGATCGGGCAGACCGTTCGCCCGTGCATAGCGTACGATCACCTTGCAGAGTTGAGTGGGCTTGCACGGCAACTTGATGTGCCTCTCGACGCGGTGATTGTTGGAAATGCGTACTATGATCTGGTGAAAACCGCGCTTGCCTGCAGCGCTTTTGCGCTGGCCACGCCCACGGGTCCGATCCATGCCCGAAACCTTGATTGGTGGACGGAAAACAGCCTTCTTTCGACGGCGACGCTGGCGACCCGGTTCACCGGCGCCCCGGCGGGGGAGTTCACAAGCATCGGCTGGCCGGGATTTGCAGGGGTGTTGTCTGGCGTGGCACCTGGCCGCTTTGCGATCACACTGAATGCGGTGCTAAAGCGTTTCGAGTTTACCTTGAGACATCACATAAAATCGAAACGCGTACACCCGATAGGCTTATCACTGCGTTTCGGGATAATCCTTTGTCTCAAGTTTATCCCGAAACGCTTTAAGTGATGAGCCGCAACAATTGTCGATGCCCGTGGGGCTTTTGATCCGGCAGGTGTTTGAGGAGGCGGCGGATTTCGGCGATGCGGTTGGGCGTTTGTCTGAGGCCGTCATTCCCTGTGATTGTCTGTTGCCGGTCACTGGTATGCTGCCAGACGAAATGCTGGTGATCGAACGCACACCTACACGCCACGCGATCCGCCGCGCGCGGAACGGCTTTGTTCATGCCACCAACGACTACCGGCTGATTGATCCTGATACCTGTGGTTTCCTGTCTGCATTGCAGTCAACCTCTTGTGGGCGTTTTGATCGGCTGAACGACCTGCTTGTCGTCAACGCAGTGCAGACGCCCGAGGCCTGCCTTAAGGTGTTAAGCGACCCGGGCGTGGTTATGTCCATTACCGTGCAACAAATGGTGTTTCAGGCGACCACCGGAACCTCGCTCTGGCGTTCTGTGTGACGCATCGGGGTTGGTCGGTGCAACGCTTACCTGACGCTTGGAACTTAGCAGCACAAGGTTCGCCGCCCTTGGTACTCGGTCACTCCGTCGCTTTGGCTGCCGGGTTGTTGGGATGCGTAGTCCAGTTGGCATAGTCCGCCTCGACCGGCTTGCCGGTGCGTTCGTCCATGGCGCCGGGTGTCAACTCTTCCATGGTTATGCAGCCATCTACGGGGCATACATTGACGCACAGGTTGCATGCGACGCATTCGTCATCCTTAACCTCGAACACACGGCCCGGGTTCATGGCGATGGCCTGGTGGCTGGTATCCTCGCATGCAGCAAAGCAGCGACCGCATTTGATGCACAGGTCCTGATCAATGCGGGCCTTGGTAATGTAGTTCAGGTTCAGATATTGCCAGTCGGTGACATTCGGCACCGCGCGCCCGACCAGATCGGACATGGCAATCCCTTTGTCATCCAGATATTCCGACAGGCCCGAGATCATTTCCTGCACGATGTGAAAGCCATAGGTCATCGCGGCGGTACAGACCTGCACATTGCCCGCGCCCAGTGCCATGAATTCTGCCGCATCCCGCCAGGTGGTGACCCCGCCAATGCCCGAGATCGGCAGCCCGGCCAGATGTTCGCTGCGCGAAATCTCGGCCACCATGTTCAGCGCGATCGGTTTGACGGCAGGTCCGCAATAGCCGCCATGCGCGCCCTTGCCGTCGATGGTCGGCTCTGGCGCGAAGAGGTCCAGATCGACCGAGGTGATCGAATTGATCGTGTTGATCAGGCTGACCGCATCCGCACCGCCTGCCTTAGCCGCCTCAGCCGGGCGGCGCACATCGGTGATATTTGGGGTCAGCTTGACGATGACCGGCATGCGGGTGTGTTTCTTGGCCCAGCGGGTGACCATCTCAATATACTCAGGGACCTGACCAACGGCAGAGCCCATGCCGCGTTCGGACATGCCATGGGGGCAGCCGAAATTCAGTTCAACGCCGTCAGCGCCGGTATCCTCAACCTTTTTCAGGATGTATTCCCAAGGCTCTTCCTCGCACGGCACCATGAGCGAGACGATAACCGCGCGGTCGGGATAATCCCGCTTGACCGCCTTGATTTCATCCAGGTTGGTCTGTAGCGGACGATCCGTGATCAACTCGATATTGTTGAGTCCCAAAAGCCGCCGGTCCGCACCCCAGATCGCGCCATAGCGGGGGCCGTTCACGTTGACCACCGCCGGGTCGATGCCCAGCGTTTTCCAGACCACGCCGCCCCATCCCGCCTCGAACGCGCGGCGGACATTGTATTCCTTGTCCGTTGGCGGGGCCGAGGCCAGCCAGAACGGGTTCGGTGATTTGATGCCGATGAAGTCGGATGTCAGGTTGGCCATGGCTCTCTCCCTACAGTCGGTCAGGTGTGGTTTGGCTGGGCGCGAATGAAGGAGATGGTCGGGCCTTCATCCTTGGTCGTTGTATTGATCTCGATGGGCGGTTTGATCATTGTTGGTTTTCGCATTGCAGCAGAGAAACGAGGTCTGGCAAGGCGTCTGACGTGATGGTCAGTGATCCGTCGCAGGCCATATTGGCGATGAAATGAGAGATATGCGCTTTGCCCTGCGGGGCGGAATTGTTTGGGCCAGCTGTTTTAAAGCAAAGCATGTGGCCCAAGGCGCTGTCGCACTCGTCCTCACTTGAACGGACATCGATGTCGATAATGTGGCAGGACATCTCCGGTTCGCCAAAGGTTTGCAGCATTCCATTCGAGACAAGCATCACGTCATTCCCGTTGCCATCACAATAGAAACCGCTAAAGGGCAGCTCTTGGCCGTAGGCCGCGCCGCAGACCAGCAATGCTGGCAGCACCGCAAGGGGACGCCAAGCGCACATCATTCGCTACACCGGGTCAGGATCGCGGGGCCCTTGCCATCATCATAGTCAACCCTTAGCCGGTTACTTCCGAGCAACCGGGCAGAAAAGCTGAACCGATCCTCGTTAGCGACCACCGGCTTGTTATTTTCATCAAAGTGGGTTGTGCGACATGTCATCGGGGTAATGATGCGCGGGATGTCCTTCTGTTCTGTGTCGAAGGTACAGAAACTGCTTTCAAAGTTACCAACGCCCTTGGCCTCTATTCCGATGGTCGAACCTTGATCGGCGCACCAGGTTCCGAAGACGCCGTCAGCAAGCGCGGGAAGCGGTAGGGTTATCAGGATAAGGGCCAGGCGCATCAGTTCACTCCAAAACAGCTTCGTGGATCTGCACCATATGGCATCGGCGGCAGAGTTTTAAGATGCCCGTTTCGGTCATGCATCTCAAGGCTCAGGCCATTGATGCGGAAGGCTTCGCCGCCGGGGGCCTGACGGTCGACCAGCATCTGGCCCGGAGCGGGTTCCAGCGTCTGAATGAACCTCGAGCCGTTGGCAAAGCTGCTGCGCGCGTGGACGATGTCGCCTTCCTCATCTGTCAGGGTAATCAGGCGGTTCAGGCTGGCATTGCCGGGCAGGACCGGATCGCACCAATGCCCAATGACCGGGCTTGCCAGCCCCGGCAGGGGCAGGGCGAGGCATCCGGCGATAAGGCAGATGTGGCGCAGCATGGGATCAGCCCGCCAGACTGGCGTGGATGTCTTCGGCGGCATCGCGGCCCTCTGCCACCGCCGTCACGGTCAGGTCATCGCCGCCAGCCGCGCAGTCACCGCCAGCCCAGACCCCGGCGACTGAGGTTCGGCCTGCGCCGGTAACACGGATCTTACCGCCCTCGGTTTCCAGCGCATCCGGCTGGGCCGTCAGCTTTTGTCCGATGGCGCGGAACACCTGATCGGCCTGCAGGGTAAAGGTCTCGCCAGTGGTGGTCAGGCCGTCTGGGCCGTTGGTTGTATAGGCGAATTCGACCTGAAGGCCGTTGTCGGTCTTGGTGATCCGTGCCGGCTGTGCGTTGTAAACGATCCGCACGCCTTTTGAGGTTGCCAAATCCTGCTCCCATTCCGACGCGCTCATCCGGTCCTTGCCGCGCCGATAGGCCATCGTGACCTCCTCCGCACCCAGCAGCTTGGCCTGCACGGCGGCATCAACGGCCGTCATGCCGCCGCCGATGACGACCACGCGGCGACCGATGGGTAACCGGGTCAGATCGTCAGTTTGGCGCAGATCCGCAATGAAATCGACCGCATCGGCAACGCCAGCAGCCTCACCACCCTCGATGCCAAGGGCGTTCACACCGCCCAGGCCCATGCCCAGGAACACGGCATCGTAATCGGCTTTCAGACTGTCCAGGGTGATCTGTTCTTCCAGTCGTTTGCCATATTCGATGGTAATCCCGCCGATTTTCAGCAGCCAGTCGACCTCTGCCTGGGCAAAGCCTTCGACCGTCTTGTAAGACGCGATGCCATATTCGTTCAGTCCGCCGGGCTTGGGACGTGCCTCAAAAATAGTGACGTCATGGCCGTTCATCGCCAGCCGGTGCGCACAGGACAATCCGGCCGGGCCAGCGCCGACAACGGCGATACGTTTGCCGGTCGGGGCCGCACGTTCAAACGGATGTACGCCTTTTGTCATCAGTGTATCGGTGGCATAGCGCTGCAGGCGACCGATCTCGACCGGGTTGCCTTCGGCCACTTCGCGCACGCAAACCTCTTCGCACAAGGTTTCTGTCGGGCAGACGCGGGCGCACATTCCACCAAGGATGTTCTGCGCAAAGATCGTCTTGGCAGAGGCATCGGGCGTGCCGGTCGCGATCTGACGGATGAACAGCGGGATGTCGATTGTGGTCGGACACGCCTCCATACAGGGCGCGTCGTGGCAGAAATAGCAGCGGTCGGCGGCGACCTGTGCCTCATGTGCGTCCAGCAAGGGATGGAGGTCCGAGAAATTCTCGGTCAGGGTATCGGTGTTCAGACGCCCGGCGACAATGCCAGGTGTGTTAGGATTGTGGGTCATGTCGGACACTCCGGTCTGTCATTGCCTAAGGGAACGATACACGGGAAAAATTTTTTATCAAATGATAAAATTTTTGGAGGACCGCCGTTTGCGCTCTCTCAAGTGCGTAACGATTGTCTGTTGGGAAACATTTCGGGCTCATCTTGCCGCCGGAATAAAGCTGTCGCGATTGATCCCGATCAAGGCTTCCATCGGGCGGCGGGGGTAGGTCATGCCGCATGACAATGGAAAAGTTGACAAACGCAGGCCTTTTGGACGCCAAGGTGCCGCGCTACACAAGTTACCCGACCGCGGATCGGTTTGCGCCGGTTACGGTGATGGACCAGGCACGCTGGCTTAACGAAGTGCCAACTGATCAGGCGATTTCGCTTTATGTGCATATTCCGTTCTGCCAGCGATTGTGCCTGTTCTGCGCCTGCCGGACCCAGGGCGTAAACTCAGAGCGCCCCGTCGCGACCTATCTTGAGGTCCTGAAGACAGAGGTGGAACGGGTTGCTGCAACATTACCGCGCGATGTCACCGTCGGGCATCTGCATTGGGGTGGGGGATCTCCCAATGTTCTGACGGCAGAGATGACGCGTGATCTTATGGGGGCGCTGCGGCAGCACTTTACCTTTACCTACGATCTGCATTTCTCGGTTGAGATTGATCCGGTGTCGTTTTCGCAAGACAAATGCGATGCGTTGGTTGCTGCGGGTCTGACCCGGGCAAGTTTTGGCATTCAGGATTTCGACCCGGCGGTGCAAGAAATTATCGGACGGCCGCAAAGCTATGAAATGACGCGCGATCATGTGGCCATGCTGCGCGCAGGTGGTGTTGCCGGCATCAACGTAGATCTGGTTTACGGGCTGCCGCATCAGACGGTGGGCAGTCTTGATCAGACATTGGACCGGGTACTGGAGTTGCAGCCGAACCGCATTGCCCTGTTTGGCTATGCCCATGTGCCTTGGATGGCCCCGCGTCAGCGGGTGATCCCCGAGGCGGCGCTGCCCGAAGCCAGCGAGCGGCTTGAGTTGTTTCGTCTCGCAGCAGAGCGGTTTGAGGCCGCGGGTTTTCTGGCCGTCGGTATAGACCATTTCGTGATGCCAGAGGATGCAATGGCAAAGGCCCAGCAGGCCGGGCGGCTGCGGCGGAACTTTCAGGGCTATACGGATGATCCTTGCAAGGTTCTGGTCGGGCTTGGTGCCTCGGCCATTTCCAAGTTGCCAGGTGGTTATGTGCAGAACGCACCAGCGACGGCGGACTACATGCGGGCTGTGCGGGATGGTGATCTGGCCGGTGCGCGCGGCATCGCTTTGTCGTTGGATGACAAGATCACCGCTGCAGCGATCGAAGCTGTTATGTGCCGGTTTGAGGTGTCATTGCGGGCCCTGGCAGCGCAGTTTGGGCCAGAGGCGTTGGCGCTGAAATCACTATTGGACCAGGCCGCTGTGCTTTATGGCGATTTTGTAAGGTATGACGGCGACCGGCTGGTCATCACCGAAGAGCCGCGCATGCTGGCACGGATGGTGGCCGCGTGTCTGGATGCTTATGCCCATGATGCAGGTCGCTACAGCCGCGCAGTCTAAAGTCAGCGCCTAAAGCGTTTCGATTTTATGTGATGTCTCACGGTAAACTCGAAACGCTTTAACCGAAGATAAAGTCATCCTGCGTGAAAAGCGCAGCATCGATCGGCTGACCATCAGCAGAGGTAATCCGGATGATGTCATCGCCGACAAAGATCACCGCCCCTGCCGCCCGGGTTTCGATGCGCAGCGATGAAACATGGTAAAGGTTGTCCCAGTCGCTGAGATCGATCTTGTCGACGCCGATTTCGAAATCGCCGATAAAGTCGCTGCGCCCATCCTCCACAAATTCAAATATGTCGGCCCCTGCGCCGCCATACATAACGTCCTTGCCACGTCCGTCGATCAGCCGATCATCGCCATCGCCGCCGTAAAGCGTGTCTTTGTGGCCCATGCCCCAGATGATGTCGTCCCCATCCGTACCAGTCAGGGTGTCGTTGCCACGCCCGCCCCGGATGTCCTGACCGCTGCGCGACAGGTCAATGGTCAGTTCGGTGATGCCATGGTCCGTTTGGCTGCCGACATAGACATGCGCGATATCGCCGATCATCTCGACCGCGATGGATGAGACATTCTGCAGCGCCGTTGGGAAGTCATCGGCAATGGTTGCAAGGTGATGCAACTGCCCACGGTAATCCAGTTCCAGAAGTGTGATCCCGTCATCTGCGCCGCCGACGAATACGAAAGTGCGGCCGTTATGTTCAACCACCTCCATGGCGGTCACACCGCCAAAGCGGGTGTCGCGGGTGTCATAGAACGTGTCGACCAGGTTGAACCTGCCATGGACGGACACGCGCAACACGGAAATGGAATCGGCCATGGAATTTGCCACCAGCAGAAAGCCCCGCGTCTCAATCTGTACCCCGTCCAAAGCGGTGACAGCGGAAATGCCGCCCTGCTGATCGTCGCCGAACACATCTTGGATGCGCAACCGCCCGTCCCAGCGGGTGAAGAACAAAGCCACGCGGTCAACATGCATATTGGCCACCGCCAGATAGTCGGTGTCATGTAGGCGAAAATGGCTCATCGCCGAGACACTATAGAGGCGGTAATCGAACTCTCCATAGTAGCCGCTGAAGTTGCGGATATAGGTGGGTGGCGCGCCTGCGGTCAGTTCAAAAAGCTCCACCCCCCGATCGTCTTGCGAGGCAGTATACATGATCGTTCGGCTGCCGATGGTGGTCACAATGCTGTTCATTCCGCGCGCATAAAGGCCTGTGCCATCGCTCAACGCTCCGCTTAGCGTTGCGGTGCCATCCGACCCTAAATCGTATAGACCAAAGTTATCATCATAGCGTCCCAGTACCAGCAATTGCGGGCCGTTGGGGCCATCAATGAAGGTCAGGTCTGTCGCGACCTGCGTGCCCGAGTTTTGGCTATAAGAGATCGTTGACACCACAACCGGTTCGGTTTCGGCATCGAGGCGGAAAACTGTGACAGCGCTGTCCGCTTCGGAAGCGGCGGCCATATAGCGGACGCCGGCAATCTCAAACAGTTCGACGTCAGATATTCCCTGCAGTTGCAGCGTGTCATCGTCGAACACGGTAAACCCGCTCTCAAACCGATACCCCATAGCACCACCCTTTTTCCCACCGAACAGGTTGGCTCCTGGGTATGAAGATTTGCTTGCAGCCCATGGTAAAAATCCGCTGAATTCGCTTTCCCTCGCCCCTCAAACCGCTAGGTTGCCGACATGAGCGACCTGCGACCGAAATTCTGGGAAACCCTCAGCTTGGGTAAGTTGACCCGCCCTGAATGGGAAGCCTTATGCGACGGCTGCGGCCTGTGCTGCCTGCTGAAGCTTGAGGATGCCGACACGGGCGAGGTCGAATACACCAATGTCGCGTGCAAGTTGCTGGATCGCGAGACCTGCCAATGCAGCAATTACGCGATACGCAAGCAAATTGTGCCCGACTGTATCATGGTTGATGAAGCGGCGTTGGAGCGTATCAGCTACTGGCTGCCTCAGACCTGCGCATATCGCTTGATGGCTGAGGGGCGCTCGCTTTATGACTGGCATTATCTGATTTCAGGCGATCGCGACAGCGTGCATCGGGCCGGGGTTTCGCTTAGCGGACAGATGGTCAGTGAGGTCGGTATTTCCGACGAGGACCTGGAAGATCATATCGTAAGGGGGATCGAGTGATGTGGTTCACATCTGACAATGCCGGACCAGCGCATCCTGCTGTTATGGAGGCTGTCGCGCAGGCCAATGAGGGGTACCAGAACTCTTATGGTGCGGACATCCTGATGGATGAGGTGCGCAGCCGCATCCGTGATATCTTCGAGGCCCCCGAGGCAGCGGTTTACCTGGTGGCCACCGGCACGGCTGCAAATGCCCTGTCGCTTGCCACCATCTGCCCGCCCTGGGCGACGGTCTATTGTCATCGCCAGGCGCATATCGAAGAAGACGAGTGTGCCGCGCCGGAATTTTATACTGGTGGCGCTAAGCTGACCCTTTTGGACGGTCAGGATGCGCGGATCGATCCGGCGGCCCTTGAAGCGGCGCTTCGGTTCACCGCAAGGGCCGGTGTGCATAATGTGCAGAAAGGCGCGCTGTCGATCACACAGGCGACCGAGGCGGGCGCGGTCTATTCGCTGGACCACCTTCGCGCGCTGACCGATCTGGCCAAGGCACACGACCTGCCGGTGCATATGGATGGCGCCCGTTTTGCCAATGCGCTTGTCAGTCTGGGCTGTTCGCCTGCTGATATGACATGGCGCGCGGGCGTGGATGTGCTGTCTTTCGGGGGCACCAAGAACGGGCTGATGGGTGTCGAGGCCGTTGTGTTGTTCGATCCCGCCAAAGCCTGGGAATTTGAGCTGCGCCGAAAGCGTGGTGCACATCTGTTCTCAAAACACCGGTTCTTGTCGGCCCAGATGCAGGCATATCTGACAGATGATCTTTGGCTGAAACTGGCTGGGCATGCCAATTCCATGGCTGCAGACCTGGCGCGCGGGCTGGCGCAGACCGAGGGCGTCACGCTGCAACATCCGGTTGATGCCAACGCGGTTTTTGCTTCCTGGCCCCGCAAAGGTCACCGAAGCGCGCAGGCCGCTGGCGGGCATTACTATTTCTGGCCTTTTGACCAAACGCTGGATGGTCCCGATGACGAGCTGTTAAGTGCGCGTCTGGTGTGCAACTGGTCGACGGTAAAAGATGATATTGATGCGTTTGTGGCAGCGGTGCGTTCTGCCTGAGCATTTCGGCCCGTGCTCACTTGATGTCAGAAAGCTCACCCTCAGCGTCATGGCGGACCCAAACCATCCTGTCCAACAGCCAGAGCTTGGAGAGTATCGCGATCGTTATGCCGGCGATGGTCGCTGTAAGGTTCAGCAGGAACAAACCGACCAGCAATATGACTGCCCCCAGAAACCCGGCTGCCGCTAGCGCACGCACAACCGGACGATGATGGCTCAAGGACGGGTTGGTCTTGTGCTGCTCCAGCCAGATTTTCTCGCCCAGCACGCCTTGAGACATCCAGTTGTCGGTGGATGCCGGTGGTGGAAACAGGCGCGGGTTTATCCAGGTCCAGAACATAATGGCTGCGACGGGCAACATGGCCCACCAGCCGATCCAGACCCGACTCCAAACTGCGATTGCGAACAAGGGCAGAATTGAAAGTCGCGACCAGCCGCTCCACGGGTTTGCATGACGTGCCCAGATTTCGGGCGTCATTCCCATCGCCTTTTCGGCAGTTTTGAACGCGATGTCGTTCGTCATGGGGTCATGATCGGTTTGTCGCCGTCATCCCGCCGCCGCAGTCGAGGTCAGATAGCGATCAAGATAGTCCAACCGGTCCTGTCCCCAGAACACTTCTGTTCCGACAATATAGGTTGGGGAGCCGAAGACGCCGCGTTCCAATGCTTCGTTGGTGTAGCGCTCCAGCGTCTCCACACCCGATAGCATGCCCGAGGTCGCAAGGCTTCGGTCAAACCCGGCGGCCTCCAGACAATCGGCGATCACGTCATCTTGGGCGATATCTTTTTCCTCGGCCCATGTGGTGCGCATGATCCCGTGGCACAAGGCCCCCATATCGCCGCTGCCATCCTTTGCCGCAGCGATGATCGCGGTCGAGGCGGGCACCGGATTGCTGGGCCAATACGCGGGGCTAAGAGTGAATGGCAGTCCGGTCTTATCAGCTATGCGGGTCAGATCCTGCGCGCGATTGGCAATCCGGTTTGGATGCCGTTCCGCCAGCGGGACAAATCCGGTGTGCTTGCCCAGTTCAGCGATGATAAAGGGCTTATAGGCGATCTCTGCCCCATGCCGATCCGCAATCTCTTCCAGCCTTTGTCCCGCCAGATAGGTGAAGGGTGACAAGGGTGTGAAAAAGTAGTCGATGAGTGTCATGCTATCGTCCTCGCAAAAATATCGCTGATGACAAGATGGCGCGCCGGGCGGGCTTTGCAAGCCAGTTTCAGGGTGATAAGCGATGGCCAGCGAAAGGCAGGCCCCATATGTCATCTGTTCAGCCCAAACTGATCTCTGGAAATTCCAACGAAGCTTTGGCCAAGTCCATTGCGCGGCGCATGAGCTTTCATCGTGGAGAGCGCGTTCAATTATGCGATACCCGGGTGGAGCGGTTCAACGACGCCGAGATTTTTGTTGAGGTTTATGACAATGTTCGCAGCGAGGATATGTTCATCATCCAGTCGACCTCGAACCCGGCGAATGACAACCTGATGGAACTGCTGATCATGACCGATGCGCTGCGTCGGTCTTCGGCCAGCCGGATCACCGCCGTGATCCCCTATTTCGGATATGCGCGACAGGACCGCCGAACCAAGGCACGCACCCCGATCAGTGCTAAGCTAGTGGCCAACCTGATCACCCAGGCGGGGATTGAGCGGGTTTTGACCATGGATCTGCATGCGGCCCAGATCCAGGGCTTTTTCGATATTCCGGTCGATAACCTTTATGCCAGCCCGGTCTTTGCACTGGATGCAAAGCACCATTTCAAGAATCTCAAGGACGTAACGGTGGTGTCACCGGATGTCGGCGGTGTTGCTCGTGCGCGCGAAATGGCGGAACGGATCGACGCTGATCTGGCGATCGTTGACAAGCGCCGCGCCGCGCCGGGGGAGGTCGCCTCGATGACGGTGATTGGTGACGTGAAGGACCGCATCTGCGTGATCGTCGATGACCTTGTCGATACGGCAGGCACCTTGTGCAAAGCGGCAGAGCTGCTGAAAGAAAAGGGCGCGCGCGAAGTCCATGCTTATATCACCCATGGCGTGCTGTCCGGACCGGCGGTGGAGCGGGTTTCGAAATCCGTGATGAAGTCGCTGGTGATCACCGACACCATCCAGCCAACCGAGGCAGTCAAGAAGGCCAAGAATATCCGCATCATTCCGATGGCCCCGATCTTTGCCCAGGCAATCCAGAATATCGCCAACGGTACCTCGGTCTCGTCCCTGTTCAACGATGAAACACTGGTGCCTATCTACGAGTCGATCTACCCGGAGGTTTGACGCGACTCTCTTGGGCTAAACGGCTCTATCCTGGTCGATCATCTCGTAACCAAAGCGACTAAAGTCATCGGCGTAATACTCATTACAGAATGCAAGATGTTGCGGGTCCGACATCAGTTCCTCAGCACGCCTGCGTTTCTGATTGCCGCGATCCAAAGCGCGTGGAAGATGCTCCACCTCTATTCCAAAACGCGGTAGAACCGTGCGCACATCCTCTTCATAATTTTCAAACCGGATCAGATGCAGTTGTGTATCAGGGATACCATCGAGAAATTCACACTGCGTTGCCAGACCGAACATTGTTGGATGACCAGGTTTGAAGGAGCGGCAGAAATCATAAAACCCCTGCAGAGAGCGTCCGGGCTTTACCTGACCAAACAGAAAGTTCTGCCCATTGGGGAAGCCGCGATCTGTCGCGAAGAACTCACGAAAAACAGAAAATGACCAAGTATACGGATTTCGAACCACCGCAATAAAGCGCCAATCGTCGTTGTGTTCAAGCAACTCAGCAGGAAAGCCGCTTCTGCTGTTCGAGAACATTGCATGCTGGTCGCCCCTATAGTGCCAAGTTCCCTGAAAGCCCTCACCGGTATATCTAGGGTTTTCTGAGCGGTAGCGTTCAGAGGTATGCGGCGCCAAAAGCTGGGTTAAAGAAGTACCGCCTGTCTTGTATATATGTACGAAAGCGAGCTTTAGCTCAGGCATAATCATCATGGCTTTGTTTCTAGACGCTCCCTTGTCGGCCGTTTGACACAGCCATATTGTTCTTACCTTCCCTACATTCTCGCGAAAAAAACGCAAGCATACAAGCTGCCGTTTCGGTTACATGAATTGCGGCCGATTTGCGACAGAAAAGCGTATTCTGATTCTATACGCTGGCTCTAGCGATCAAATCGCTGATGTCATTTACTCTCTGGGTTGAGGCGGCGACGTTTTCTGCTGGGGCCGCGTCCAGCGTCGCTTGGGCGTCTGCAAGGATTTCGTCCAGCATGTCGCGGGTTACTTCGGAGCGTCGTACCGCCTGTTCCGCAAGGATCGAGGTCGCGTCGCCGGAAATCTCGGCGAACCCGCCGAAAACCAGAAAATCAACTTCCTCGGCCCCTTGGACGCGCAGGATGCCCGGGCGCAGTGTGGTCACCATAGGGGCGTGGTCGCCCATTACGGTAATGTCCCCTTCCATTCCCGGGATCATCACCGAGGTGACGTCCTCTGACAGGAGCTGGCGTTCAGGTGTGACGAGTTCAAGGCGCATATCGGGTTCCTCTTAGCTGGGGCGCGGCGACTGGCCCTGCAACAAGGCAAACTGGTAATCGGGCTGTTCGATGAACTCAAGCCCATACTTTGCGACAAATTCGTCCACAGCCAGTTTGATGTCGATGCGGGGCGTTCTGAAATCCCAGACATAGTCGTCGCCCAGGATCACGCCGGTTGGTTTCATCCGGGGCAGCAAGGCCTCCAGAAGGGTGCGGGTGGTGGTGTAGGATGTCAGGTGGTCAAGATAGGCCCAGTCCAGAGACTGCTCTGGCAGTCCTTTGAGCGCGGCAACTGGATCGTCCTTGTGCAGCGTGATGGCCCGGGATTTGGTGGCGAGCGCATGGGCGGCGGCATAGGTTTCCGCTGTGGTCAGACGGCCCTTGTTGGAGCATTTCGGATCGCCTTTGGGATAGGTCGGCCCGTGGACCATCTCCCAGCCGTCAATCAGATGCAGTTTGCGGGGGCGGGTTCGATCCAGAAGATGCTCGGAAAAATGCGCCCAGAAGACGCCTATTTCAGCGCCGGTGCCGCCCGGGGTTATCCAGCGGTCAAGAATTCCGGCGCGATTCGCGGCATGCGCCGCCTCTGGATGGGCGTCGCGTGGAAAATCCGGGTCGGTTTTGAAGGGGGGTGGGCTGGCGGGGGCGGCTGATATACCGCCCAAAACCGCCTTGATCTTATCGCCGATCGGCATGGGGCCGAGCGGTCTCAGGCGGCCTCTGCCGCCATTTTCTCGGCTTTGGCGATCACTTCGTCGATGCCGCCAACCATGTAAAACGCTGCTTCGGGCAGGTGGTCGTATTCGCCGGCCACAACCGCCTTGAATGAGCTGATCGTGTCTTCCAGCGGCACCTGTACACCGGGCGAGCCGGTGAAGACCTCGGCCACATCGAAGGGCTGGGACAGGAAACGCTGGATTTTCCGGGCACGGGCCACGGTCAGCTTATCCTCTTCGCTCAGCTCGTCCATGCCGAGGATCGCGATGATGTCCTGCAGCGACTTGTAGCGTTGCAGGATACCCTGAACGTCACGCGCCACCTGGTAATGATCATCGCCCACAACCTGCGGATCAAGGATACGGCTGGTGGAATCCAGCGGGTCAACGGCGGGGTAGATGCCAAGCTCGGAAATTGCACGGTTCAGAACCGTGGTCGCGTCCAAGTGAGCAAACGAGGTTGCCGGTGCAGGGTCGGTCAAGTCATCCGCAGGCACGTAGATCGCCTGAACCGAGGTGATGGAGCCCGACTTGGTCGAGGTAATCCGCTCCTGCAGGGTGCCCATATCGGTTGCCAGTGTCGGCTGATAGCCCACAGCGGACGGGATACGGCCCAGAAGCGCCGAAACCTCGGACCCGGCCTGGGTAAAGCGGAAGATGTTGTCGACGAAGAACAGAACGTCGGTCCCGGACTGGTCGCGGAACTGCTCGGCCATGGTCAGACCGGACAGAGCAACACGGGCACGCGCACCCGGAGGCTCGTTCATCTGGCCGTAAACAAGGGCCACTTTCGATTTCGAAAGCTCTTCCTCGTTGATAACGCCCGATTCGATGAATTCGTAGTAAAGGTCGTTCCCTTCACGGGTCCGCTCGCCTACACCTGCGAAGACCGAGTAGCCAGAGTGCACTTTCGCGATGTTGTTGATCAGTTCCTGAATCAGAACGGTCTTGCCAACACCGGCACCGCCGAACAGGCCGATTTTACCACCCTTGGAGTAGGGGGCCAGCAGGTCGATGACCTTGATGCCGGTAACCAGAATTTCGGACTCGGTCGACTGCTCTGCAAATTCCGGGGCCGCTGCGTGGATCGCGCGGTACTCGGTCACTTCAACAGGGCCTTTTTCGTCAACCGGCTCGCCCACGACGTTCATGATGCGGCCGAGTGTGCCGTCACCCACTGGAACCGTGATCGGGCCTGCGGTGTCGGTGACCTCCTGGCCACGCACCAGACCTTCGGTGGAGTCCATCGCGATCGTGCGCACAGTGCTTTCGCCCAGATGCTGCGCGACCTCAAGAATCAGCCGGTTACCGTTATTGTCAGTTTCCAGCGCGTTCAGGATCTCGGGCAGGGCGTCGTCGAACTGAACGTCGACGACCGCGCCGATCACCTGTGTGACTTTTCCTTTAGCGTTTGCCATATTTGTCTCCGTTCGTCAGAGCGCTTCCGCGCCCGAAATGATCTCAATAAGTTCGTTGGTGATCGCGGCCTGGCGCGAGCGGTTGTACTGGATGGTCAGTTTGTCGATCATCTCGCCCGCATTCCGTGTGGCGTTGTCCATGGCCGACATCCGCGCGCCCTGTTCCGAGGCAGCGTTTTCCAGCAGAGCAGTGAACACCTGGGTCGCGATGGAGCGCGGCAACAGGTCGGCAAGGATTTCTTCCTCATCCGGCTCATACTCATAGAAAGGCTGTGCGCCCTTATCCTCAGAGGGGTTGTCCTCAAAGGTGGCAGGGATCAGCTGAACCTCGGTCGGGACCTGGCTGATCACCGATTCGAAGCGGCCGAAATACAGTTTGCAGACGTCGAACTCACCCGCGTTATAGCGGGTCAGCAGATCGCGAGCGACGTCATGCGCGTTTTCATAGCCAACGCGTTTGACCTCGGACAGATCGACGTGATCCACGATATGATCGCCCAGATCACGGCGCAGCTGCTCACGGCCCTTCTTGCCGACCGTCAGAATTTTGACGGTCTTGCCTTCGGACAGCAATTTTTGCGCCTGATAGCGGGCGATTTTCACGATGGCCGAGTTGAAGCCACCGCAAAGACCACGTTCAGAGGTGCAGACAACCAGCAAATAGGTCTGGTCCTGGCCTGTCCCGGTCAGCAGCTTGGGCGCGGTGTTGCTACCCGCGGCGCCCTGGGCAATATTACCCAAAACGCCATTCATACGCTCTGCATAGGGACGGGCGGCCTGCGCAGCTTCCTCGGCGCGGCGCAGTTTTGCCGCGGCGACCATTTGCATCGCTTTGGTGATCTTACGCGTCGACTTGACGGTCTCGATCCGGTTCTTAAGATCCTTGAGGCTCGGCATATGCCTTCACTCCTTAGGCGAATTCGGGACTCAAGCGAAATCCTTGGCGAAATCCTGGATCGCCGACTTGATGGCATCCTCCAGATCACCGGCAACCTTACGGTCGTTATTGGTGATATCGTCCAGCAGATCAGCGTTGTTCGCGTGCAGATGCGTCAGCAGGCCTTTTTCAAACCGGCCAACATCGCCAACAGGAATGTCATCCAGATAGCCGTTGGTCCCGGCATAGATCACGATAACCTGTTCCGCGTTGGTCAGCGGCGAATACTGCGGTTGCTTCAGCAACTCGGTCAGACGGGCACCGCGGGCCAGCAGGCGCTGGGTTGCGGCGTCAAGGTCCGAGCCGAACTGAGCAAAGGCTGCCATCTCGCGATACTGCGCCAGTTCCAGTTTGATCGAACCAGCAACGGATTTCATTGCTTTGGTCTGAGCGGCAGAGCCAACACGGCTGACCGACAGACCTGTGTTCACAGCAGGGCGGATGCCCTGGAAGAACAGTTCGGTTTCCAGGAAGATCTGGCCATCGGTGATCGAGATCACGTTGGTCGGAATATAGGCCGAAACGTCGCCCGCCTGGGTTTCAATGATCGGCAGAGCGGTCAGAGAGCCAGAGCCGTTGTCTTCGTTCAGCTTGGCCGACCGTTCCAGCAGGCGCGAATGCAGGTAGAAAACGTCGCCGGGATAGGCTTCGCGGCCCGGTGGGCGGCGCAGCAGCAGCGACATCTGACGATAGGCAACCGCGTGTTTCGACAGATCGTCATAGATGCAAAGCGCGTGCATGCCATTGTCGCGGAAGAACTCGGCCATCGCGGTGGCGGAGTAGGGGGCCAGATACTGCATCGGTGCAGGCTCTGAGGCGGTTGCGGCCACAACGATGGAGTAGTCCATCGCGCCGGTTTCCTCCAGCTTCTTGACCAGCTGCGCAACGGTAGAGCGCTTCTGGCCGACCGCGACGTAAACGCAGTAGAGTTTCTTGCCTTCGTCATCGGTGGCGTTCACCGATTTCTGGTTTAGAACCGCATCCAGTGCGACAGCAGACTTACCGGTCTGACGGTCACCAATGATCAGCTCGCGCTGGCCACGGCCGATTGGGATCAGGGCGTCGATCGCTTTCAGGCCTGTCGACATCGGCTCATGCACCGATTTACGTGGGATAATGCCCGGCGCCTTTACGTCTGCAACGCTGCGCTTGGTCGCCTCAATTGGGCCTTTGCCGTCAATCGGATTGCCAAGGCCATCAACAACGCGGCCCAGCAGGCCTTTGCCAACCGGCACGTCCACGATGGAGTTGGTACGCTTGACAACATCGCCTTCTTTGATGTCCCGGTCAGAGCCGAAGATCACGACACCGACATTGTCGATCTCGAGGTTCAGGGCCATGCCCCGAATCCCGCCAGGGAATTCGACCATCTCGCCGGCCTGCACGTTATCAAGACCGTGGACACGGGCGATGCCGTCACCGACAGACAATACGCGACCCACTTCTGCAACCTCGGCCTCCTGGCCGAAATTCTTGATCTGGTCCTTCAGGATCGCGGAGATTTCCGCAGCTTGGATCGCCATCTTATCCGACCTCTTTCATGACATTCTGCAGTTTGTTGAGTTTTGCGCGGATCGAATTGTCGATCATGCGCGAACCGACTTTGACCACGAGACCGCCGATCAGGCTTTTGTCTACGGTGGTTTCGATATTCACGTCTTTGCCAACCGCTTTCTTCAGCGCGGCGGCAAGTTCTTTTGACTGGGCCGCAGTCAGCGGCTTGGCGACAGACACTTCGGCGGTAACTTCGCCCTTGTCTTCAGCAATCAGCGCTTTGATCGATGCCAGCATCGCAGGCAGAGCGAACAGGCGACGCTTGGTTGCCATCAGGCGCAGGGTGTTGGTGGTCAGCTCGCTCAGCTTCATCGCTTTGGCGACGGCGGTGATTGCATCACCCTGCTGGTCGCGGCTGTAAACCGGAGAGGTGATCATAGACGACAGATCGCTGCTGTCGTCCAGCGCAGCGCTCAGCGCTGTTGCATCGCTCTCCAGGTCGTCAAGTTTATTGGCGTCTTTCGCCAGTTCAAACAAAGCGGTCGCGTACCGCCCTGAGATGCCAGAAGTCAGTGAAGCGGTTTCAGACACGTACACCCCGTCGATGGCTGATCAGCAGCCCCTTGGCAGGGCCACGATATTGGGAAGGGGCCGCATTGGGCGACCCCGTTAAATCGGCGCGGTGATAACAGAGCCTATCGGGTGTGGCAAGTGTCACGACATGACTAAGAAACCCAAAAATGGGTCAAGGAAACAAGCCTGTCTGGCCCAGAGCCCTTAACCTGCGACGCTTTGTGCCGTCCCTTAGTTCCGGGCTTTTTCTGCCAAAGCGGTGCGACGTGGCGAATCCATGCGCGGTGCGGCCTCTGCTGCCGGTTTTGGTCCGGCCAGACCTTCAAGCACCTCAAGCGTGCCTTTCACGCTGACGGCAGAGCCGGATTTCGGCTTTATATAGACCTGTTTGCTGGCCTCCACGATCACTACACCGGCCATCATCTGTATCTCGAACCGCTGCCCCAACCCTTCCCAAAGCGGTGCAGTGCGCAGCCAGAATCGCCGCTCGCTGGGCGGGGTGTAAAGTGCTGCGGCATGGCGTTCGGGCAAAAAGCGGTGCCTGCGCAACAAGGCCTCAAGCTGGCCAAAGCTGTAGGGACGGGCGTGGCCAAAGGGGGTAACCTCGCGCCGCGCCCACAATCCGGCACGGCTAGCGGCAACGAACAGGGCTTTGCCACCCGGTGTCAACGTACGGTAAACCTCGTCCAGCAGGGCGTCGGGGCGGCCGCATGTGTCCAGACCGTGAACCACAAGGATACGGTCGATACTGCCAGCGGCCAGCGGCCAATCGGTTTCCTCGACCAGCACGGACCGGTTGGCATCGCCTGCAGGCCAGGGCATTACGCCCTGCTGGCCCGGCATCAGGCAGATTACACTGCGGGCATCGTTCAAAAACGGGCGCATGAACGGCGCGCCGAACCCGTAAGAGGCAATATTGAGACCATGCGTATCGGGCCAAAGCGAGCGCAGTTTGTGCTGCAGAACACGCTTGGCCCCCCGGCCCAGTTTGGTCCGGTAATAAAATGCTCTAAGATCAACAACGTCCTGATGCATTCAACACCGACCGGAGATTCCCATGACACTTGAAATAGTAGTCGTGCCTTGCCTGACAGACAACTACGCCTATCTGATCCGCGATTCCGTCGGCCCGAATGTCGCGGTGGTCGATGTGCCGGACGCCCACGCTGTGACGGCGGCATTGGACGCCCGGGGGTGGGTCTTGGATACGATTCTGATCACCCATCACCATGATGACCACATTATGGGCGTGCCCGCGCTGGCCGAGGCGACCGGGGCCAAGGTGTACGGCGCGCAGGCGGATGCAGCAAGGCTCCCGGCACTGGATGTTGAGTTGGATGACGGGGCGACTTTCAGCTTTGGCAGCCACCCGGTGGAGGTCATGGACGCCTCGGGCCACACTGTCGGGCATATCGCCTATCACTTTCCTCAGGCCAAAGCTGTGTTTACCGGTGACAGCCTTATGGCCCTGGGGTGTGGCCGGTTGTTTGAAGGCACTGCGACGATGATGTGGGACAGCCTGTCGAAACTGGTGGTCTTGCCAGGGGAAACGATGATCTATTCCGGCCATGAATATACGCAGTCAAATGCCCGGTTCGCCCTGTCGATTGACCCGGCCAACCCGGAGTTGGCGGAGCGCGCCCGGCGCATTGACGTATTACGGGCTGCAAACCAGCCCACAATCCCGGCGACCTTGGCCGAAGAACTTGCGACAAACCCGTTCCTGCGGGCCGCCGATCCGGGCCTGCGCGCGACATTGGGTCTGGAGGGGGCGACGGATGCGGATGTCTTTGCCGAGATCCGGCGCAGAAAAGATGCGTTCTGACATCTTGCCCTTGCCGCCGGGGCGCAGTGACCCTATCTGCTGAAACAGGGCCGCGTGACTTTGCTGCGGCATGTTCGAGCATTCCCGCCAGATTTGTTATCGGCCCTGGGCGATTTCCCTTGATCGAAAGGGAATAAACCCGAAATTATGAAATTGGGACCCATATTGGTGTTCCTGCGCCGCCGGCGCGGCGCGTTCTGAGCTGAGGATTGCCGCGATGCCTTCTTTTTCGAGTTCCCTTGAAACCGCCATTCATCAGGCTTTGGCTTTGGCGAATGAACGGCGTCACGAGCTGGCAACGCTGGAACATCTGCTTTTGGCGCTGATCGACGAACCGGACGCCGCCAGGGTGATGAATGCCTGTTCGGTCAATTTGGGCGATCTGCGCCAATCGCTGGTCAAGTTCCTGGATGAGGAACTGGAAAGCTTGGTGTCTGAAATCGACGGGTCGGAGGCTGCGCCGACAACCGGATTTCAGCGTGTGATTCAGCGCGCGGCCATCCATGTACAAAGCTCTGGCCGCACCGAAGTGACCGGGGCGAATGTGCTGGTGGCAATCTTTGCCGAACGCGAAAGTCATGCGGCCTATTTCCTGCAGGAACAGGAAATGACCCGCTATGATGCGGTGAACTATATCTCGCATGGTGTGGCCAAGGACCCAACCTATGGAGAGGCGCGCCCGGTGCGCGGCGCGGATGACGTTCACGAGGCGACCGAAGCCCCAGACACCAAAGAGGCTGAGGAAACCGCGCTGCAGAAGTATTGCGTCGACCTGAATGCGAAATCCCGCGACGGCGAAGTTGATCCGCTGATCGGCCGCGCGCATGAGGTGGAGCGCTGCATTCAGGTGCTGTGCCGCCGTCGCAAGAACAATCCGATTCTTGTTGGCGATCCCGGTGTCGGCAAAACCGCAATTGCCGAAGGCCTGGCCCATAAGATTGTCGAGGGAGAAACCCCGGCCGTCCTGTCCGAAACCACGATCTATTCGCTGGATATGGGCGCTTTGCTGGCCGGAACCCGCTATCGCGGCGATTTTGAGGAACGGCTTAAAGCGGTGATGACCGAACTGGAAGAGCATCCCGACGCGGTCTTGTTCATTGACGAGATTCACACCGTGATCGGGGCAGGGGCCACCAGCGGCGGGGCGATGGATGCCTCCAACCTGCTGAAGCCTGCGCTGCAAAGCGGCAAGATGCGCTGCATGGGCTCGACCACATATAAGGAATATCGCCAGCATTTCGAAAAGGACCGTGCGCTAAGCCGCCGTTTCCAGAAGATTGATGTCAACGAACCCTCGGTCGAGGATGCCATCAAGATCCTGCGTGGCCTGAAGCCCTATTTCGAAGAGCATCACGATATTCGCTACACCAACGATGCCATCCGCACCGCCGTCGATCTGTCAGCGCGCTACATCCACGATCGCAAGCTGCCCGACAAAGCCATCGACGTGATTGACGAGGCAGGGGCGGCGCAACACCTGCTGTCCGAATCCAAACGTCGCAAGACGATCGGTGCTAAGGATATCGAGGCGGTCATTGCCAAGATTGCCCGAATCCCGGCCAAGAATGTGAACAAGGATGACGCCGCGCTGCTGAAAGACCTTGAGGCGAACCTCAAACGGGTGGTCTTTGGGCAGGATCAGGCGATTGATGCGCTGTCTTCGGCCATCAAACTGGCCCGGGCCGGTCTGCGCGAACCTGAAAAGCCGATTGGCAACTACCTGTTCGCCGGGCCAACCGGTGTCGGCAAGACCGAGGTTGCCAAGCAACTCGCCGATGTCATGGGGATCGAGTTCAAGCGCTTCGATATGTCCGAATACATGGAAAAACACTCCATCAGCCGTCTGATTGGGGCGCCTCCGGGCTATGTCGGGTTTGATCAGGGCGGGCTTTTGACCGATACGGTCGATCAGAACCCGCATTGCGTGTTGCTGCTGGATGAGATCGAAAAGGCGCATCCGGATGTCTTCAACATCCTGTTGCAGGTCATGGATCACGGCAAACTGACCGACCATAACGGCCGGACCACCGATTTCCGCAATGTGATCCTGATCATGACCTCAAACGCAGGTGCCGCAGAACTGGAAAAGAACGCCATCGGCTTTGGCCGCACCACGCGCGAGGGCGAGGATATGGCCGCCATCGAACGCATGTTCACCCCGGAATTCCGCAATCGTTTGGATGCTGTCGTCAGCTTCGGCGCGCTGCCGAAAGAGGTGATCCTGCAGGTCGTCGACAAGTTCATCATGCAACTGGAATCGCAGCTGATGGACCGCGATGTCAGCATCGAACTGACCCGCCCGGCCGCAGAATGGATCGCCGACAAAGGCTACGATTCGCGCATGGGCGCCCGGCCATTGGCCCGCGTCATTCAGGAGCACATCAAAAAGCCGCTGGCCGAAGAACTGTTGTTCGGGCGTCTGTCCAAAGGTGGCCTGGTCAAGGTCGCCGTCAAAGATGGCGAACTGGACCTGCAGATTGAGGAACCCGGCGCCCCGCGCCTGACCTCCAAACGCCCGCCCTTGCTGACGGCAGACTGAGTAGACCGGGTTTTCGGAGCCTTCCAGATCGCATCCGCATCGTCGCTGAAACGGAATAACAGGTCTGAACAAGCAATCCGTTTGACACGGTGCCCGCCGTCAGCATTAACGGATGCTATGGCTGTGATCCTTCATCTGAACGGGTTCCCCGGGATCGGAAAACTGACCATCGCGCGCGCATTGGCAGAGAAGATCAATGCGCGCGTTATTGATCATCACACGCTGCTTAATCCGGTAAGTGTTGTTTATGACCGCTCGGCCTCCGAACGAAGGGAACTCCGCGCTGATATAAGAGCGCTGGTCTTTGGCCATCTCAAGGCTCTTTCGGCAGACATAAATCTGATTTTACAGATGCTCTGTCAGATGGCGCGGAAGACCGGGCATTGTTTGACGAGGTGGCCGCCCTTGCGAGGCAGCGGGGTGACAGCTACCGCGCTTTTGTTCTGACCATCTCGTACAAGGAAAACGAGCTTCGGCTTACCAGCGCGGGCCGCTCTGAGTTGCATAAACTGACAGACCCGGACATCCTGCGCGACCTCAGAAGACGCTACAGGCTTTATAAACCTGCTGGCGCTCAACACATCGACGTGACGGGATTGGCCGCTGTTGACGCCGCAGATCGCATTCTTGCGGCTGTTCCCACCGAAGAACGTGCACCCCGATCACACAGGGTTGCGCCCTGTCGAAAGCGGCACCTACCCGATTGCCCTGATATCTTCTGAACTTTCTTGCCTGACGGATACGGCTCCCTTAGCCTCAGGTCCAAGCGAGGTGGCCTGCCTCAAGACTGCCGCTCCTTTTAAAGCGTTTCGAGTTTACCTTGAGACATCACATAAAATCGAAACGCGTACACCATATAGGCTTATCACTGCGTTTCGGGATAATCCTTTGTCTCAGGTTTATCCCGAAACGCTTTAAGGAACGGTTGCGCCGGGGATTCCCCGGTGCATGGACTTGAGCTTGGCATACACCGCACAACCTTCCGTGGGCTACACCCACGACGGGTTGTGCAAGACAGCGTTTGGTTGGGGCAGGGCACTTCGCGCCGGATCGGAGGGGACATGCGGCGCAAGGATCTCGCCCGCAATATTGCCGAAGGCTTGGCGGGCTGCGATTGGGACGAGGTTGTGATCAAAGCCGCCCTGACCCGCCGCCTGCCACAGGGCAGCAAGAGCATCTGGCGGATCGCCCAGGTGCTTGCTGCGCGCTATGATCGCGCCTATCCGCCTTCGGTCCCTGAAATCACCGCCATGCTGTGCGATATACCCGCGCTGGACACATTGCACCGCCGATGCCGCGAAACCGGCATCTGGCCGGACCCTGTCCTGATCCAGCCGCATATGCGTCCGCTGCCAGCGTTTGCGGACCTGCCCTTGCCGCAACTTCCAACACCGCGCGACCTTGCCGACTGGCTGCTGCTGGAGGATCAGCAACTGGCGCGCTTTGCCGATCCGCTGGGTTGCAGAATGCGGATGAGGAAACTGCGCCGAACCACTATTTCTGGCATGTCATCCCAAAACGGCAGGGCGTGCGCCTGATCGAGGCGCCAAAGCAGGCGCTGAAACGGATCCAGCGGCGCATTCTGGACGGCATCCTGCGCCATGTGCCTGTGCACGATATCGCCTTTGGGTTTGTCCCGGGGCGCAACTGTATCGACGCAGCGCAGCGCCATTGCGGCGAAGCCCTGGTGATCAGCTTTGACTTGAAGGATTTCTTTCCCTCCATCGCCGCACCGCGGATCACGGCGCTGTTTCGCGGCCTTGGCTATCCTGCGCCGGTGGCTGATCTGCTGACTGCCCTGTGCACGCTGCACACACCCGCGCGGGTCCGCCGACGGCTGCCGCCCGAACACCGTCGGCTATATGCAGCGCGCCACTTGCCGCAGGGCGCGCCAACCTCACCGACACTGGCTAATCTTTGCGCCTTTCGACTGGACTGCAGGCTGGCCGGGCTGGCGCGGCGGCTGGATGCGAATATCTCGCGCTATGCAGATGACATTACCTTTTCGGGCGATGCGACCATCCGGCTGGCCGTTCTTGGCGCAGTGCCCGAGATATTGGCCGAAGAGGGGTTTGTGCTGAACCCGGCCAAGACGCGGGTGCAGGCGCAGGGGCAACGCCAGATGGTGACGGGGCTTGTGGTCAATACCCATGTGAACACGCCGCGCCGCGAATACGATCAACTGAAAGCCATCCTGCACCACTGCGCCCGCCCCGAAGACACCCGCCTGTCCGACCCGGCGTTCCGAGAGCACATCGAGGGGCGCATCGGTTGGGTGGCGCAGGTCAATCCAGCAAGGGCAGAAAGATTGCGGGAACGGTTTACATCCGCGATGCAAGCCAGCGGCGAAGCCGCCTGAGCAGCTGTGCGCTATCCATTCCCGGCCAAGGCGACCACCTATCAAATGGTTAAGGCAGAAGCTCCGAACAAGCGTCGCACCAAACGCAGGACGCTTAGCGCTCGGTAAACTTCAGCTCGATCCGACGATTGCGGGCGCGGGCTTCGACATTGTTTGTGGGGTCGACGGGCTGGAATTCGCCAAAGCCGTTGGCGGCGAGGCGTTTGGGGTCGATGTCCTGGGTCTCGATCAGGTATTTCACGACAGACAGGGCGCGGGCCTGCGACAGCTCCCAGTTATCGGCATAGCGGCCGCCAAACAGGGGGATGTTGTCGGTATGTCCATCGACGCGCAGGATCCAGTCGATCTCGGCCGGAATTTCGGCGCGGATTTCGCGGATGACCGCGGCGACCTGCGCGATCTGTTGTCTGCCTTGCTCGCCCAGTGTGGCGGAGCCTGCATCGAAAAGAACCTCGGACGAAAACACGAAACGGTCGCCAACGACCTGAACGCCTTCGCGATCCCCGAGGATTTCGCGGACCCTGCCGAAGAATTCCGAGCGATAGTTGGCAAGGTCTTTCGCCTCTTCCCCCAGCCGCTTGCGCTCGGCCTCCTCCAGTTCGGCACGGCGACGCTGCTCCTGTGCGACCTGTGCCAAAGCGGTGTTCAGGTTCTGACCCAGCGCGTCCAGCTGGACCTGCGCCGCCTCGTCGCGCGCCTCGGCCTCATCCAGCAATTGCTGGAGGCTGCGCAACTGTCGGTTCAGTTGCGTGGTCTGCTGGTTCAGCAACGTGACCTGTTTCTGGCTTTCGGACGCTAGGTCCCGCTCTTTCGACAGTTCCTCGCGGGCTTTGGCCAAAAGTGCCGCCCGACGCTGGGCTTCGGTCAGATCGGCCGCCTGATCTTCAGACAGGGCCGCCAGTTGATCCCGGGCGGCCTCAGCCGCGGCCAGAAGGGACAGCGTCTCCTCAGCTTTCCGACGCTCGGCTTCCAGGGAAAGGGTCATGGCGGTCAATTCGGCATCCGCATTCTCCAGCCGCTCACGCAGCAGGCGGGCGGCTTCGGCGTCGGCCAGACGCTGGGCTTCGGCTTCGTCCAAAGCCCCCTGTGCATCGGAAAGCGTGTCAGCCGTTGTCGCGGCCTCGGCGCGCAATTCTGCCAGCAATGCCTCCATCGCCTCGCGCTGTGCTGCGGCAAGGCGTGCGGCGGCATCCTTGGTGTCGATCTCGGTGCTTAGGGATGCGACCTGCGCTTCAAAGTCAGCGATTTTGCTGGATTGCTCTTCAACCTGATCTTCGGCGGCGGCCAGTTGCGCATTCAACTGACCCAGTCCGGTTTCAAGAATATCCGTGCGTTGCTGTTCCAGCCCCAGCGCATCGGCTAGTTCCGCGACCTGTTCCCCCAGATTGTCCAGTTCGGTTTCTTTGGCCACGATAGTATCGCGCAGCACGAACTGAATGATCATGAAGATCGAAAGGACGAACATCAGGATCAGCAAAAGGGCGGTCATGGCATCGACAAAGCCGGGCCAGATATTGGCCTCCTGTCGCCGGGATTTGCGCAGGGCTGCCATTGCGCTTAGCCTTGCGAGGCGCGGATCGCCTCGGTCAGATTGGCCAGGTCGCGGCGGATCTCGTCGAGGCTGTCCTGCCGTCCGGCGGCGATTTCCTCAAGGATCTGCAGCATCTGAGTGTCGATGTTGCGCAGATGCTGGCGGCTGTCGGAATCAAGCGCGCCGCCACCTTCCTCGGCACTGGTTTCCAGAAGGTGCGCGATACGCTCCTGCCCGGCGACGATGCGTTCCAGCGCTTCGTTCGAATGGCCGCCGCTACCCGGTGCCTCGTTCATTTGCTGGGCAAGCGCCATGACCGCATCCGTCAGACGGTTGATCTTGGCGTCAGTCTCGATGCGCTTTTCCTCAGCCTGCATCGCGACCTTGTAAAAGCTCTGCATCTGCTCGCCGCCAGCAGCCGTCCCCGCTGCCCCGCGACCGGCGCCGTCATCGAAGAAAGCGACCTTGGTGATGGAGGACAGCCATTCCTCAAGCTCGGAATAGAACCGGTTCTGGCCATGGCCCGCGAACAGTTCCAGGAGCCCGACCACTAGTGATCCCGCCAGCCCAAGCAGTGACGACGCAAAGGCCGTGCCCATGCCGCCCAGCTGATCCTCAAGCCCGTTCATTAGATTGTCGAACACCTCCAAAGCATCCTGCCCTTCCTGCGGGGCGAGGGAGCGGATGGTGTCAACAACGGCTGGAACCGTGGTGGCGAGGCCATAGAATGTGCCCAGAAGACCAAGGAAAATCAGCAGGTTGACGATATATCGCGTGATGTCTCGCGCCTCGTCCAGCCGCGTAGCTGTGGAATCGAGGATCGACCGTGTAGAGGTTGACGTCAGCGAATTCCGCGCCTCGGCATCGGACAAAAGTGCTGCCAATGGGGCCAGCAGGCGCGGGGCTGCTGTGAATTCGTGCCCCGGACGATCCAGTGCGAAGCCTTCGATCCAGCCCACCGAAGAGATCAGCGTCAGCACCTGCCAGAAACAGGCCACGACCCCGACAAAGAACACCGCAACGATGAAACCGTTCAGATAAGGATTGGCCAAAAAGATCGACGACACCGCCGGATAGGCCAGATAGCTGCCGACCAAAGCCAAGGCCAGGATCAGGACCATGATCAGAATTTGGCGAATAGGCTGGGAAAACTGCGGCTCTTGTTCGCGATCCATTAACATTGGTACTGTCCGATCCTCAGTGCACGCGGGCCTTGTTTTGCGGTCACCTTACGCGTTGCATTCGTGCAATCCAACTGTGAAATTCGGCACGCGTTTTTCATGTTGTACCCTTGATCTTGTTGCAACAATCGCTCCGGATGCCCATATTTTGGGCAACAGCTACAATGCAAGAGGTTTTCGATATGTTAGAGCAATTCGCTATTCCGGCAGGCGCCGCCTTAGTTTTCGCGCTTATTCTTGTCTATATGATGGTCAAATCCGTTCCTCAGGGTGAGGAATGGACGGTTGAGCGGTTTGGGCGCTATACCCGCACGCTAAAGCCGGGGCTGAACTTTCTGATCCCGATCTTTGATAAGGTCGGTGCCCGGATCAACATGATGGAAACCGTTCTGGATATCGACAGTCAGGAAGTGATCACCAAGGACAACGCCATGGTGGTTGCCGATGCGGTTGCGTTCTATCAGGTCGTGGATGCGGCCCGCGCCGCCTACGAGGTGCGTAATCTGGAGCGTGCCCTGTCTAACCTCTCGCAGACCAACATCCGTGCGGTGATAGGCTCTATGGACCTTGATGAAAGTCTGTCGAACCGGGACGTCATCAACTCCCGTCTGCTGCATGTGATCGACGATGCTTCGAACCCATGGGGTGTGAAGGTAACACGTGTAGAGATCAAGGACCTGGCACCGCCAAAAGACATCACCGAAGCGATGGGCCGCCAGATGAAGGCCGAGCGTGACCGGCGTGCCGAAATTCTGATGGCCGAAGGACAGAAGCAATCAGCCATTCTGAAAGCGGAAGGTGAGCGCGAGGCGCAAATTCGCGAAGCTGAGGGGCGGCGCGAAGCTGCGTTCCTGGATGCCGAAGCGCGCGAACGTGCGGCCAAGGCTGAAGCTGAGGCGACGCGGATGGTCTCTGAGGCGATTGCGGCGGGTGATGTTCAGGCGGTGAACTACTTTGTCGCCCAGAAATACACCGATGCGCTAAGGGATGTTGCGGCCTCACCAAATGCAAAAACCGTGATGATCCCGCTGGAGGCGTCAAATCTGATCGGCTCCATTCAGGGGATCAGCGAACTGAGCAAGGCGGTGAAAGGCGGAGCGTAACTTATGGATTTCCCGATGTTCGACTTCCTCGAAGGCGTTTCCCCGTGGTGGTGGGTTGCTACCGGTTTGCTTCTTGGCGCGACCGAGATGGCGACCATGTCGTTCTTCCTGATCTGGTGGGGACTGGCCGCGCTGATCATGGGGGCGCTGTTGGCATTGTTCCCGTCGATGCCGGGTGAAGTCCAGATCATGGCCTTTGCTGCGCTGGCCGTGGGGTTGACCTTTTTAGGCCGATCCATGGTGCGCAATTTCGGTGATGGAGAACCGGAAACGACGTTGAACAGTCGCTCCGCCAACATGATCGGGCGCAGCGCGAAAGTGATTCGTTTTGACCACGGGGATGGTGTGGTTGAGATCGGCGGCGAACAGTGGAAGGCCCGGGCCGACGCCACCGCGCTTGGCCTGACCCCGGGGGCAATGGTCCGGGTGGTTGGAGCCGATGGTATGACGCTGACGGTCGAAACGCCGCTGGCAGCGGGTTAAGCCCTTTTCCCGGCTGTATGTGAAGCAGGCGCGTTGTGATCCGTCGGCGCGGCTGATGTGTGGTTGATCTGCCGTCGTTAACCCTTTGGTCACCATGATCGCGCAAATTGGCGCGCGCATGGTCGGAGGGTTCGTTTGCTCAGATACATCATTGCGATTTGGCTGGCATGGGCCGGGTTTGGTTGGGGTGCGGCCATGGCCGACTGTCCTGCCTATCGCGTGCGCAGCGGCGATACCCTGCGGATCATAGCCGAGAAATTCTATGGCACGCGGGAGGCGTCGCGCCGAATCTATCGCGCCAATGCCCGAAAGATCGGTCCAAACCCGAACCTGATTAAGGTAGGGCAGGTGCTGTATATCCCCTGCAGCAAGCCCAAGGCGACTGCAGAGGCAAAAGCCGTAGCCCCCTCAGATATCGCAACATCCGCCGAAGTGCTGATCGCCGCATCCAGCGCCGGCGTGGTGTCACAAACTGACCAAACAGCGCCTGCGGACGTAGCGGAGGAAACTAACGATGTGTCAACCGCAGAAATGAACATAGCGGAGGAAGGCGCGCCCCATGGAACTGAGGGTCCCGCCAATACCGCTCGAACTGCAGTTGCGCTGGAAGATATTCCTCGCCTTACACCACCCGTGATGGCGGACCGGCTGCATCTGCTGACCGGTGGCCCGTTTCCGCCATTCGCGGGGCAGGATCTACCCCAAGGTGGTATGATAACTGAGTTGGTAGCGGCGGCCCTCAAAGCAGCGGATGCACCACCTGTCGAGATCGTTTTCGTGAATGACCGTGCTGCTCATCTTGATGGCATCATGCCGCGCGGTGGCTTTGCGCTGACATTTCCATGGACCATGCCGGATTGTGTGGATGTCGACCCGGTCCCAGAACTGTGTGGGCAGTATCTTGCATCGGACGGGATCTATGAGTTCGTGACCGAGTTCTATGCCCGCGCCGATTTGGCTTGGGCGGAAATTCTGGTGCCTGAGGCGATGGCTGGGGCACGTGTCTGCCGACCGGTTGGCTATCCGGTGGATGACCTGATTGCACTGGGTTTGCTGCCAGACAAGGTCGAGGTGATCTGGGGCAGGAATGCGATGGACTGTATCGGCATGATCGACCGGAAGGAGGCTGATATCGCTTCGATGGATGCAGCAGTGACCCGGGCACTGGTCGACCGGATCAGCGTGGAGAATCCGATTCTCGTGCTGGAACCGCTGACCCGTATCCAGAAATTACGGGTACTGGCCCTGAGAGGAAACCCACGCAGCGCTGATCATATCAGGCTGCTGAATGCTGGCCTGGCGCAGATTGCAGAAAATGGCCGGTGGTTCGAGATCGTCAGCAGGCATTTGCACGACGAAGGAAGCTGAGCGCCTTGTAGGGTGGGTGAAACCCACCCGCCAACCAGCGTGTCGTGGTGGGTTTCACCCACCCTACAGCGTGCACCCCGGCAAGGTCGCAACCTCAGAGTCCAGCTGGTCAAGTTCCGGGTCGTCAATGCCGAGGGCCCGCAAGCTTTCCACCGTACGAACAAGGTAATCCCGGTTGCTGCCTGCGGGTCCTTTGGCGCGCGCGATGATCCGGGCTTGCGTGCTGATATCCAGCCTGCCCTGATACTGCATATGCGCGCGGTCGATGACATAGGTGATCGCCTGAACCTGCCGACCATCGGTAAGCGCCAGAGTGACCTCTTGTTCCAGATAGGCCGAAGAGACAAGCTCCCGCTCGCGCAGATAGGTCAGCACCGTTTCGGCCTGCCCAGACCCAACGCGATAGCCAACACCCTCACAAACCATACCACCCTGCGCATCCAGCGCCAGAACCAGCCCGGGGGCTTCTGGCGTACCGCGATAGACCACAGATGACATGCAGAATGACCGGCGATATCCTGCCAGCCGCGCCCGGACCGTTTCCGCCGGATCAAAGCCGGGATTCCAGATCAGCGAGCCATAAGCAAACACCCAGAAGTCACCCGTTTCACCCACCTGTTTCTCCATATTCCATTCATCAGATTGCTGACCTTCCCTCTCTGCCGCAAAGCGTATAGAGACGAAAGTCAAATCCTTGGGTGGGGTCCCTGCATGCGCAAGCTCTTTTATGCGATTCTTTTGGCAGCTTTGGCCTATTCCGGCTATTGGCTGGCGGGCTCCACCGCGCAAAAAGCGGCCCTTCAGGGCTGGCTTGATCAGCAGGCCGCGCGAGGGTGGGTGGCTGAGGCCGAGGATATCTCGGTCACCGGGTACCCCAATCGCTTTGATGCCATTGTCAGCACACTAGAACTGGCCGACCCCAGCTGGGGTTGGGCCTGGTCGGCGCCGGAATTCCAGGTTCTGGCCCTCAGCTACAAGCCCAATCACATTATCGCCGTATGGCCGCCGCAACAGCGCATCACAACCGACTACGAAACCATCGAGGTTACCTCAGATCTGATGCGCGGTTCTGTCCGGTTTGCCGCAAACACCGGACTGGCGCTGCAGGAAACCCGGATCGAACTCAAGAATGTCGAGATCGCCTCGACCCTGAATTACACCGGCGGGGTAAAGGATGGCCTGCTGGCGATCCGGCGTTTGCCCAAAGAGGACGACACACACCCGTATGAGATCGTATTCGACACAAAGGAATACCGGCTTGCGGAACCCATAAAACAGGCGCTGGATCCAGCCAATGCTCTGCCACCTGCGCTGGAAGTCATGAATATCCGGGCGATCCCGGTTTTCGACGGTGTCTGGGACCGCGCCGCTATTGAGGGGCGCAAGCCGCAACTAACGCAGCTGCGTATTCCCAAGCTACAGTTCACCTGGGGGCGGTTGGATCTGACGCTGGAAGGCACGCTGGATGTTGATGCGGATGGGTTTGCCATGGGGCGCATGACCCTTGAGGCCAAAAACTGGGAAGAGATTGTCGATCTGTCCGAGCGCGCCTATTGGATCACGCCAAAACTGGCGGCGTCCCTGAAGACGGGCCTTGCCGTTGTCGCGCAGGCCAGCGGCGATCCGAATACGTTGAATGTTCCGCTTACCTTTCAGGACGGCGAAATGCGGCTTGGCCCGGTACCGCTGGGCCGCGCGCCGGTACTGCGTCAGTGGCAGTAAGGGCCCGTGCGGTAGTCTGCCACATCAAAATGAAAGTGATCGTTGTGGTGCCGGTCCGAGCCTGGCCCAAGCACGGTGCCAAACGGTCCACAGGCGATCTTGCGCAGGCGCTGCATCAGCGGTGCATAGGTGCCCTTGCGATAGCCCGTCTTGACGGAAACCTGCTTGCCATTGGCCAGTGTAATGGCTGAGATATCAATCGCGTTGCCCTTGGCATGTTCCGAAAGCCGCGCGCCGCGGCGATGGTTGCGGGTGCGGCAGGCATAGCTGGCGGCAACCTTAACCTCAGTAATACGGGTCTTATACTCGCGCGCCAGCGGCCGGGCGCCGTCCACCAACCATGTGCGCAACGCTGTTACCGCCCGGCAATTCACACGCGCCGGTGTTGACAGGCGGGTTGCGCCGACAGCATAGACTTTTACCGGATCGGATACGCCGCAGCCTTTGCCTGATCCACCATTGATATCGTCTATTTCAACGCCGAGAACATCCTCAAACCCGCAAATGGGCGCGGCATCTGTCGGCAGATCCATGTCCCGCGCCAGCTGTTCATAGTCCGGCTGGCTGCCACAGCCGCTGGCCGTGAAAACAAGCAGAATGGCAAGGCGGTGCATCTTAGTCCTCGTCAGTGTGGCGGCCAAAGTCAGGCGCGGCGGTGTCTTGCCCGGCATCAATAATGCCGCGTCGTATAGCTCGGGTGCGGGTAAAATAGTCAAACAATTGATCCCCGTCACCTGTACGGATGGCGCGCTGCAGGGCGAACAATTCTTCCGTGAACCGGCCGAGGATCTCCAGCGTCGCTTGCTTGTTGTTCAAAAACACGTCGCGCCACATGGTCGGGTCCGAGGCCGCGATGCGGGTGAAGTCACGAAACCCAGCGGCGGAGTAATTGATCACCTCGTTCTGGGTCACGCGCGACAGATCATCCGCAACACCGACCATCGTATAGGCGATCAGATGCGGGGCGTGGCTGGTCACGGCAAGCACCAGATCGTGATGTGCGGCGTCCATTTCATCCGTTTTACTGCCTAAGGCCTGCCAGAACGCGACTAGGTCGGATTTCGCATTCGGATCAGTGCCTTCGATGGGCGTAAGCAGGCACCAGCGGTTGTCAAACAGGCTGGCAAACCCTGCGGCAGGCCCGGAATGCTCGGTTCCGGCCAGTGGGTGTGAGGGGATGAAATGCACACCGTCGGGCAAATGGGGGGTGACATCAGCGATGATCTGCGCTTTGACCGAGCCGACATCCGTCACCGTAACCCCCGGCTGCAGAACCGGTGCGATTTCTGCTGCGACCCGCCCCATCGCCCCGACCGGAACGCACAGGATGACCAGATCTGCGCCTTTCGCGGCCTCTGCATTGCTGGCGTATATGCTGTCGCACAGGCCAAGATCCTCGGCGGTTTTCCGCGTGGCTTCGGTGCGCTCCGCCCCTGTTAAGCGCCCCTGAAAGCCAGTACGCCGCAGCGCGTGGCTGATAGAGGAGGACAGCAGGCCAAGCCCGATCAGGGCGATATGGTTATAGGCGATGGTCATGCTTGCCCCAGAAATTCGCTGATCAGGCCGATCACGCGGCGGCAGGCAACCTCATCGCCAATCGTGATGCGCAGATATTCCGGCAGGCCATAGCCATCGACTTTGCGCACGATAAAGCCGTTGGCGCGCAGATGGGTGTCACAGCCGGAGGCGGCCTTTGGGCTGCTAAAGCGTGGCAGGACAAAATTTGCGTAGCTGGCATCTGTCGGCAGACCCAGCGCATTCAGTTCCGATACCATCCAGTCGCGCCAATGCGCGTTCGCCGCGCGGCAGGTCCGGACATAATCAATATCGCGTATCGCGGCCTCGGCAGCGGCCAGACCGGCGGCGCTGACATTGAAGGGGCCGCGCACACGATTAAGCACATCAATGACATGCTCAGGCCCATAGGCCCAGCCGACCCGCAACCCGCCCAGCCCGAAAATTTTCGAGAAGGTCCTGGTCATGACCACATTTTTCCGCGTCTGAGCCAACGCAGCCCCCCCGTCATGATCATCGAGATATTCGACATAGGCACCGTCAAGGACCAGCAGGCAGGTATCCGGCACATGATCTGCCAGTCGGGTGACCTCGGCGTCGGGGATCATCGTGCCGGTTGGGTTGTTGGGATTGGCCAGAAACACCAGTTTGGTGCACGCAGTCACCGCAGCCAGCAGCGCATCGACACTGGCGGTGCGATCCGTCTCGGGCGCGGTCACGGGCGTTGCACCGGCAGCGCGGGCCGAGATCGGGTACATCGCAAACCCATGCGCGGAATAAAGTACCTCGTCGCCGGGTCCGGCATAGGCGCTGCACAAAAGCGCGATCAGTTCATCCGATCCAGCCCCGCAAACGATCCGGGCGGGGTCAAGGCCATGGACCTCGGCAATGGCTGCGCGCAACTCCGCATGATCGGGAGAGGGGTACAGTGCCAGACTGTCGGCGCAGTCTTTGAAGGCGGCGATCGCACACGGCGATGGTCCGGCCGGGTTCTCGTTCGAACTCAGCTTGGTGATCTGGTTTGCGCCCTCTGCCTTGCTTGCACCGGCGACATAGGCCGCGATGTCAAGAATGCCGGTCTGTGGCTGCGGCCTGGATTGGGTCATGCGTTCCACCCATTTGGTTTCGGGTTGGTTTAGCGAATGTGCCAAGGCGGTGCCACGGGAAACTTGTCAATGCGCTGAAACCTGCATCGGGTCCAGAATGGTCCGCCCGCCATCGACGGCGATGATCTGGCCGGTGACAAAGCTTGCTGCGTCCGACGCCAGAAAAACCGCAATCTCTGCTGCTTCGTCGCCATCGCCGATGCGGCCCAGCGGGGTAACGCTGGTCAGTCGGTCCTGCAATTGTGGCTGCTCTGCGATTGCGTCGCGCAGGCTGCTGCTCATGACCGAGCCGAGGGCAACCTCGTTCACGCGGGTGCCATAGGGGGCAAACGCCACCGCCATAGAGCGGGTCATCTGATCCAGCGCGGCAGAGGCCACCGAAAAAGCCATCAGCTCGGGCAGGGTGCGCTGCGCTGCAATCGAGCCGATATTGACCACGGCCCGCAGCCCGGGCGTATCGTCATCCTCACGCAATTGGTTCATCCGCTTTACCACCTGCTGGGTCAGGCGGAGCGGGGTCATAACATTGCTTTCCAGCAGTTCGCTAAGGGCTGTGTTGTCCACATCAAGCGGGTCCGATGGCTGCATGTCCCGGCTGGCATTGATCAACACATCGATCCGGTCAAACGCGTCAATCGTGGCCGAGATCAGGTTTGCCACTGTAAGCTTTTGTGAAAGGTCGCCGTCATAGCTGCGCACATCAGCACCGGTTTCGGCCAGTGCCTCGCGTTCGGCTGTCAATGCGGTCTCGTCTCGGGCGGTCATCATCACCTTGGCTCCGGCTCGGGCGGCAGCGCGGGCAACGGCCAGACCGACGCCGTGGGCGGCGCCGGTGACAATGACGGATTGACCTTCAAGTCGGGCTGTCATGGGATGACCTCCTGCGGATCAGACGGGTTTGGGGCCGCTGGCCATGATGACCTTGTAACGCGGGTTGGCCGCAACCTCTGCGCGTTTGCGGAAATGCAGATCGAACGCGGCTTCATAGGGCAGTTGGCGATTGGCAACGAACAGTGCGGTGCCCTTCGGGGCCAGCAGGCGCGCGGCGGTCGCAATAAAGGCGGTGCCAAGGGTCGGCTCTGCCGCGCGGCTTTGATGGAACGGCGGGTTAGAGATGATCAGATCGTAATGCGGGTCGGGCGCGGGCAGGGCGGCGACATCGGCCCAGTGAAACCGCGCACGCCGGTCGGTGACGTTTTTCCGGGCGGCATTCAGTGCAATCTGTTCCGCCTCGAACAAATCCAGGGTTTCGATATTGGGCGCAGCCTGCAACAGCAGCGCGGCAGAGGCCCCCCAACCCGCACCCAGATCAGCCGCCCGGCCTTTGAGCCCAGCGCCAAATTGTTTGGCCAGCAGGCGCGTTCCGGGGTCAATTGCGTCAGGGCTGAACATGCCCGGTGCGGTCAGAAATCCATCTGCATTGGATCGCAGGGCATTCGCATCGCGCCAGTCGTCTAGAATGCCGGGCAGGGTGTCGGGGCGTTGCAGCCAGATCACCTTGCCATGGGCTTTCGACAATGTGCCGGCCACATCGACATGTATCCGCAGGCCTTTCAGCAGGCTGTCGATCCCGTCGGTTTTCTGCCCGTCAATGATCAGCCAGCCGCCCGGGGCCAGCCGCGTCAGTGCCTCGGCGATCAGAGCTTCGGTCTGGCGGCGGTGGCGGGTGACAAACAGAAGGACCAGCGGGACGGGACCGCCCGCTTGATCTGCAGGGTGCTTTGTCAGCGCGTCGTGATCCGGCTTGAACCCAGTTTCTACCAACACATTCGGCAGCGCTGACAGATCATGCGTGCACGTCGGACGCAGCGCCAGCACCGGCGCGTCTGGATCAAACGGGATGTCACCCTGTTCAATCGGCATGAGGAAACGACCGGGCAGGATCGGACTACTCTTTTTCCATGGTGCACTGCAGCGGGTGCTGGTTGCGCCGGGCCATATCCATCACCTGCGTTACCTTGGTCTCGGCAATTTCAAAGGAAAACACCCCCACAACCGCCACGCCCTTGCGGTGAACCGTCAGCATGATGTCGCTGGCTTGCTGGTGGTTCAGGTGAAACACCCGTTCCAGCACATGCACCACAAATTCCATCGGCGTATAGTCATCATTCAGAAGCAACACCTTGTAAAGCGGTGGCTTCTGCGTCTTGGGCCTGGTCTTGGTGACAACCCCGACCTCGCCCTCGTCGTCATCCTTAGGCGGATCGGCCATCATCTTCAGATCTTGTATGGTCACGAAAATGCTTGCCTGCGTCGCTGCGAGTCAGGTCGCCAATATATCGTTCTGATCATATGAGAAAAGGGGGCGATTGCCCCCTTTTCCAAACTTCCCGAAAAAAATCGGGGCCAGAACCGCTTAGGCTCAGGCTTTATAGGCCTTCATGCTTTCGCCAACAGCGTTAAAACGCTCGGTCAGCGGCGTGAAGATTTCTTTGGCCGATGCGGCATAGATTTCATTCATCTTTGTCGCCTGGCTCATGAACGAGTCAAAGAAGGTCTGCGCGAAAGCAGCCTGCTTTTCCATCAGTTCGGTCACGGTCTTGGCTGATGCCAGGTCCTGAGTGGCGGCAACGCCGTCTTCGAAGGCTTTCTTGGTGAAAGCGGAAACTTCGGAGCCGATGCCTTCAGCGGCTTTGGCAGCGATTTCGGACGACTTCATCATCGCGTCCATGTTTTCCTGACCCAAAGCGGTCATGTCTTCGAAACCTTTGGACATCTTTTCCATACCTTCGGTGACGGTTTTCTGTGCTTCGGTGGCGAATTCCTCAACGGAGGCTTTCGCGGTATTGGTGCGTTTGGTAGCCATTTTGCGTTTCCTCGCGATGCGCGTTTTAATTGTATTCTGGCATTTGATATAGGAAGTATGTTGCACTGCGTCAATAGGTTTTTGTGCGCTGCACAAATTAAATTTGTAACCCCTCTGCAACGCCTGAACTTCTGCCAGTGAGTCTTTGAAACTTAAAGGTTTTCTGGGCGGGTACTTTGTGCTACCAAGAATATATAACAATAAGGGGACCGAAAAATCGGCCCCATGAGGCAGATATAAATCGGCGGAGCAACCGATGTTCATACAGGCAATGCGTGGTCTATTGACCGCGATACTTCTCAGCATGTTGGGGTCAACACTGGTCGCAGCACCATATGCGGCGTTGGTGATGGATGCGCGCACCGGCAAGGTGCTGCATCAGGATAGTGCAGACACCAAGCTGCATCCGGCATCCTTGACCAAGATGATGACTCTTTATCTGGTCTTCACCGAGGTTCGGGCCGGTCGGCTGAAACTTGATCAGAAAATAACGATCTCACGGAAAGCCGCTTCACAACCGCCGTCGCGGCTGGGGCTGAAGCCGGGGCAGAAAATCGCACTGCGGTATCTGATCCGCGCGACTGCGGTAAAATCCGCAAATGACGCAGCGATGGCGTTGGCCGAGGCTGTTTCGGGCAGTCAGTCAGCCTTTGCCAAGCGGATGACAGAAACCGCCCGAGCGATGGGAATGTCGCGCACGACCTTCAAGAACCCACATGGTTTGACCCAGTCGGGTCATATGTCTACTGCGCGCGATATGGCCGTGCTTGGGCGGCGGCTGTTCTATGATTTCCCGGAATACTACAATATCTTCGCGCGTCGCTCGACCAATGCTCAGGTCAAGACGGTCCACAATACCAACCGACGCCTTTTGCAGGCTTATGAGGGCGCAGATGGCATTAAGACAGGGTATACCCGTGCAGCCGGCTATAACCTTGTTGCGTCTGCCCGGCGTGGTCAGGAGCGGGTGATCGTCTCGGTCTTTGGTGGGCGCAGTTCGGCCTGGCGGAACGAACGTGTTGGGGAACTGATGGATCTGGGGTTCCGCAAGGCGCCAACCTATGCCCAGGTGCGCAAGCCCACACGGCTGGTTTTGGCAGCCCCGGGCAGCAAGATCACTGTTGCACAGGCGCCGAAGCGTGCGGAGCAGCTAAAAACCTCCACCCGTCCGGTGGTGCGCAACTTCTCAACAACCGTGGATGAAGAGGCTCTGCTGGTCGCCATGGCCGTCGGTGAGGCGCTGAGCGAGGCCAGCACCAAAGCGGTGCCGCAGGACCCCGCAGGGCGCAAGTTGCCGCAGGTTGATGCGGCCGCCACGCAGGCCCGTCTGTCCGATCCGGTGGACTTTGCCGTGTTCCGGCCCCAACCAAGGCCGTCCGATCTTCGTGTGGTGCGCACTGCAGCGGCAGAGACCAAACCTGCACCGGCAGTCACGCGGAAACGCGCAGGCAACTGGGTCGTGCAGTTGGGCGGGACACATAACCGTTCGGACGCTGAACGGCTGCTGTTGACCACTGCGTTGCAGGAAATGGAGGCACTGGAAGGTTCCAGCCGTCGTTTGGCACCAACCTCGACCAGAGGGCGCTATCTGGCTCAATTTGTTGGCCTGCCCAAACCAATGGCCGAGAAGGCCTGCGCTCGATTGGCCGCCCGCCAGACCGCCTGTCAGGTGGTTGCAATCGGTGGATAAAAAGATGGCCCGGGCTGATCGCTCGGGCCGCTTTTTAGAACATCAATTTAAACCTGGCCTGTAGGGTGCGCGAAGCTACACAGCTTGTATCGCCCGGCGGCCCGAGTTCAGATTGCCAGCTCTACCCCCGGCAATTTCAACGCTTTCATCAGATCACGCAGTTCCTGCCGGGCGGCGATATTGGACATAGTCATGCGATGATCCTTGCGTGCGGCCAGATCCAGCAGGGTCAGCCCATCCAGATAGAGCTCGCGAAAGATCACCCTTTCCCGAAAGCCGGGGACCAGACGAAAGCCGATCCGCTTGGCCAGCTCCGCCAAAGCGCTGCCAACCCGTCGCTTGTTATGCGCATCCAGCGAGGCCATCCGGTTGCGCAAGACCACCCAGTCCACCGGCAACAGCCCGGCAGAGGCGCGCAGCCGCCGCGCGTCCCAAACCATCTGTGCATAGATGGAGGGCCCGGCAATCTTGCCGGTCTCGGGGTCCAGCCGGGCCAGCAGACCCAGATCGACCAAACTGTCATTCATGGGGGTGATCAGCGTATCCGCCGCAGCATGTGCCATCTGGGCATAGCGGGTGTGGGACCCGGGGCAGTCAATGACGATAAAACTGCAGGTTTTGTCGAGGTCTGCCAAAGCGCCGGCGAACCGCGCCTCCTCCTCCGCCTGCGCCTCGGTCAGCGAGTCGTTGCCCGAGACAGCCAGTTCAGCACCTTGGGGCAGGGGCAGTTTGGTGCCGGTGCGCTCGACAAAGGCATGACGGTTGCGCACATGGCCCATCAGGCTTTGCTGGCGGAGATCCAGGTCAATAACGCCCACCTGCTGACCGGAATGCAGCAGGGCAGTAATCACATGCATGGCCGTGGTCGACTTGCCGGTGCCGCCCTTTTCGTTGCCCAATACGATAATGTGCGCCATATCGCCCTTCGCAGAAAAAAGGCGCGGCCCACAATGGACCGCGCCGGAATTCCGATAGCGGATGAAGCCGGTCTTTAGAAGCCCAGACCTTCGTATTTCTTTTTGAACTTGGACACGCGGCCACCGGTGTCCATCAGGCGCTGCGACCCGCCGGTCCAGGCCGGGTGCGCGCTGGGATCAATGTCCAGCGTCAGCGTGTCGCCTTCCGCCCCATAGGTGGAGCGCATCTGAACGGTGCTGCCATCGGTCATTTTGACCTCGATGACATGGTAGTCAGGGTGAATGTCTTTTCTCATCGGTTCTCTGGTCCTTTTGTCCGACTGAACATCCTGCGGCTGCATTGCGCACCGGTAGGAAGACGCCGGATCGGTCACGGGATGCGGGCAGATAGCAGGCAAAGCGCGTTGGGGCAAGCCCCAATCACCGCTTGTTTGGGTCGTAAACCGTCGTTGATGATCCACTCTGCCTTTGGGCCCGCAATTCGCGGAGCGACTGTTTCTGTTCCTCAACGTCAAAAACGGGTCTGGCCTCTACTTCGCGATTGGCGGCGATTTCCTCGCGCACCTTTACGAAGGCCAGCGCCATACCGCAGGTGGGAATGCACCATGCGAAGTAGAACAACATTAGCACGGTAAGGCCCACGCCAAGAACAAGGCCACCAGTCGATGATGTTGCAATCCGCTCAAAAATTTCGGTCGCGTAGAGGCCCGAGATAAAAGCGGGTGCGAGCACGCCGATCCCTGAAAGAATGAATTGCGGGACAAAGTAGCGGCCAAAGCCGGTGATAAGGTCGACGTTTGGACTTATCTCTGAGGTGTTGGCTGCAACAGCAGCCATAGGTGCGCCGAAAAGTGATGTCACGATGATCGCGCCAAGGGTCAGCACAACCTGAAACATCAGATAGGTGGCAGGGCTGGCTGCAATCACCCTAGGATCGACAGCCGAAGCCCCTTCCTGCATCAGGGTGTAGGCTTCAGGCGCGGTTGCGGGCAAAGAGAAGCGATAAAGAAACAGATATGTCGCCATGCCGATAACAACGATGATTATCAGCTGCGCCAAAAAGTGAACGAACATAAGCTTTATGACGCCCTTGGCTGTACCATCTGCATTTGCAGGTGTGGTCGCCTTAAGCGCATAAAGGCCACCGCGCAGAAGCATCAGATAGAGGTAGGTCCAGCCAAATGTCAGCATGAAGAATGTGATTATGTATATGACAACCATATTGCTGGTGCTGACGTAAAGCGCGCCAAACAGAAAGATCGTAAAGATAAGAAGCGGAAGAAAGCGCAGATAGACGCCCAGTGACATACCGATCGCGCGGCTGATGAAGGAAACATATGACATGAGGCGCTACCCTATTGCTGACTGCGGCAACACGATGGCAATAATTGCAGAATCCGGCAAGTAGCATCAGAATATTTCCATTCGACTGCTGCACCGCAACGATAATACACACGGACGGATCAGGAGCGCTTAACAAAGCGCAAATCCGGTGTTGACACCCCCGCCACCTGCGCATAGGTTCCGCCCGCTCTAGGAGGGGTTGAGTCTCTCCTGAAAACATAGCCTTCACTGGCAGTCATGACTCAAGGGAATGCCCTTCAGTCCTCTGGAATTTCGCTGCGCCGGTCCGGTTCGGATCGCCCGCGGCATTTTTGGCGTTTTGTGTGCCTTATGGTGTGCAGGGGGCCGCTGAAACGAAACGGTATGAGACGGAGACGGTCCGAATGCCAACGATCCAACAGCTGATCCGCAAACCGCGGCAGCCCAAAGTTAAGCGCTCTAAGTCGCTACACCTGGAAGGCTGCCCGCAGAAGCGTGGCGTCTGTACACGTGTCTATACAACGACACCGAAGAAACCCAACTCGGCCATGCGGAAGGTTGCCAAAGTGCGCCTGACCAACGGCTACGAGGTGATCAGCTACATTCCCGGTGAAAGCCACAACCTTCAGGAACACTCGGTGGTTCTGATCCGTGGCGGCCGTGTGAAAGATCTTCCCGGTGTCCGCTATCACATCCTGCGCGGTGTGTTGGACACCCAGGGCGTCAAAGACCGCAAGCAGCGCCGTTCGAAATACGGCGCCAAGCGTCCTAAGTAAGGAGACAGTTAGATGTCACGACGTCATCGCGCCGAAAAACGTGAGGTCCTGCCCGACGCCAAGTACGGCGATCTGGTTCTGACCAAGTTCATGAACAACCTGATGTTCGACGGCAAGAAATCTGCTGCGGAGCGCATCGTCTACGGCGCGCTCGGCCGGGTCGAAGACAAGTTGAAGAAAGAGCCGGTGGAAGTGTTCCATGAGGCGCTCGACAACATCAAGCCGTCGGTCGAGGTTCGCTCCCGCCGGGTTGGTGGTGCAACCTACCAGGTTCCGGTTGAGGTGCGCCCTGAGCGCCGTGAGGCTCTGGCGATCCGCTGGCTGATCACCGCCAGCCGCGCGCGCAACGAAAACACGATGGAAGAGCGCCTGGCAGGCGAATTGATGGATGCTGTCAATTCCCGCGGCTCTGCCGTCAAGAAACGTGAAGACACCCATAAGATGGCCGACGCGAACAAAGCGTTCAGCCATTACCGTTGGTAACCCTGATTTAGGACCAGACCCATGGCACGCGACTATCCTCTCGATCGCTACCGCAACTTCGGTATCATGGCGCATATTGATGCGGGTAAAACCACCTGCACTGAGCGTATCCTCTATTACACCGGCAAATCGCACAAAATTGGCGAAGTGCATGATGGCGCTGCGACCATGGATTGGATGGAGCAGGAGCAGGAACGCGGGATCACCATTACATCTGCTGCGACGACCACTTTCTGGGAGCGCACAGAGGATGGCGCTGACGCGCAGACCGAAAAGCACCGCTTTAACATCATCGACACCCCGGGCCACGTTGACTTTACCATCGAAGTTGAACGTTCGCTGGCGGTTCTGGATGGCGCGGTTGCCGTTCTGGACGCCAACGCCGGTGTTGAGCCGCAGACCGAGACTGTTTGGCGTCAGGCCGACCGTTACAAGGTTCCGCGGATCGTGTTCGTCAACAAGATGGACAAGATCGGTGCCGATTTCGACAACTGTGTGCACATGATCAAGGACCGGACCGGCGCCACGCCAGCCCCAGTTCAGTTCCCCATCGGGGCAGAGGATCAGCTGGAAGGTCTTGTTGACCTGATCACCATGGAAGAGTGGACCTGGAAGGGTGAAGACCTCGGTGCCAGCTGGACCCGTCAGGAAATCCGTGACGATCTGAAAGACAAGGCCGAAACCATGCGTGCCGAATTGGTCGAGCTTGCCGTCGAGCAGGACGACGACGCGATGGAGGCCTATCTGGAAGGCAACGAGCCGGATGTCGACACCCTGCGTAAGCTGATCCGCAAGGGCACATTGTCCATGACATTCGTGCCGGTTCTGTGTGGGTCTGCCTTCAAAAACAAAGGTGTACAGCCGCTTTTGAACGCCGTAATCGACTATCTGCCCAGCCCGCTGGACGTGGTTGACTACATGGGCTTCCGCCCGGGCGATGAGGCCGAAGAACGTAACGTTGCCCGCCGCGCGGAAGACAACATGCCGTTCTCGGGCCTGGCCTTTAAGATCATGAACGACCCGTTTGTTGGCTCTCTGACCTTCACCCGGATCTACTCCGGTGTGATTAAAAAGGGTGACGGCGTCATTAACACAACTAAAGGCAAGCGGGAGCGCATCGGTCGTATGATGATGATGCACTCCAACAACCGCGAAGAGATCGACGAGGCATTTGCCGGCGACATCATCGCGCTTGCCGGTCTGAAGGATACCACAACCGGGGACACCCTGTCGGATGCCCAGGATCAGGTGGTTCTGGAAACCATGACCTTCCCCGATCCTGTGATCGAGAAGGCGGTTGAGCCTAAGACCAAGGGTGACCAGGAAAAAATGGCCATGGCGCTGCAGCGTCTGGCGGCCGAAGATCCATCTTTCCAGGTTCAGACCGATCTTGAAAGCGGTCAGACCATCATGAAGGGCATGGGCGAACTTCACCTCGATATTCTGATCGACCGTATGCGTCGCGAGTTCAAGGTTGAGTGTAACGTTGGTGCGCCACAGGTGGCCTATCGTGAGACCATCAGCCACGAGGTCGAGCATACCTACACCCACAAGAAACAGTCGGGTGGGTCCGGTCAGTTCGCTGAGGTTAAGCTGATCATCACGCCGACCGAAGCAGGCGAAGGCTATTCCTTCGAAAGCCGTATCGTTGGTGGTGCGGTTCCCAAGGAATACATCCCTGGTGTTGAAAAGGGCATCAACTCGGTCATGGATAGCGGCCCGCTGGCTGGATTCCCTGTGATCGACTTCAAGGTGGCCCTGATCGACGGCAAGTTCCATGACGTTGACTCCAGCGTTCTGGCCTTTGAAATCGCGGCACGTGCCGGGATGCGCGAAGGCATGAAGAAAGCCGGTGCGAAACTTCTGGAACCGATCATGAAGGTCGAGGTTGTGACGCCGGAAGAGTATACCGGTGGCATCATTGGTGATCTGACCTCCCGTCGTGGGCAGGTTCAGGGCCAGGATACCCGCGGCAACGCGATCGCAATCGACGCCTTTGTGCCGCTGGCCAACATGTTCGGCTATATCGACACATTGCGGTCGATGTCCCAGGGTCGCGCGAACTTTACCATGCAGTTCGACCACTATGAACCGGTACCGCAGAACATCAGCGACGAAATTCAGGCGAAGTTTTCGGCATAAGGATGGGTATGATGAATAAACGCTCCCTTCTTTTTGCCGTTGCTGCGGTACTTCTGTCTGCCTGTGCCGGTGGTGCTCCTAAGAAGGCCGCACTTAGTCCAGAGCAGGCGGCAACTCTGTCAGTTGTCGATGCCACCGTCGATGTTTCGGCGATGGGACCCAATACTGAAGGACGTGCGGTGTCGGCAGCGACGGTAAAGCGCGAGCTTGAAAGTAAAGCCTATTTGCTTAAGCACCGCGGTGGCCCGCGGGCAACCCGAGCGATTGTGCGGATAGAGAACGTAAACGTCATCAACGCGGCGCAGTCGCTGCTGATCGGTGGTGAAAGCGTTATGCGCGGTACGGTTTCGCTTGTGGATGCGCGCACAGGCGCAGTCATTGTGCCGCCTGTGAAGCTTTCGTCGGGCGGCGGCGGTTATGTTGCCGGCGGCATTTTCGGCGCGGCCTCGATGGAGGATCGCGGGACCGAAGTGAGGCAGATGGCGACTAAATTCATGCAGCGTGCTCGGCTGGCTTTGACCGGTCCTGCACCGCAATAACGTAACACCTGAAAGGATAGAGACCATGGCAAAGGAAAAGTTTGAGCGGTCAAAGCCGCATTGCAACATCGGCACGATTGGTCACGTTGACCACGGGAAGACGACGCTGACGGCGGCGATCACGAAGCAGTTTGGCGAGTTTCAGGCCTATGACGAGATTGACGGCGCGCCTGAGGAAAAGGCCCGCGGGATCACCATCTCGACCGCGCATGTTGAGTATGAGACCGACGCGCGTCACTACGCCCATGTCGACTGCCCGGGCCACGCCGATTATGTGAAAAACATGATCACCGGTGCGGCGCAGATGGACGGCGCGATCCTGGTTGTGAACGCAGCTGACGGCCCGATGCCTCAGACACGTGAGCACATCCTTCTGGGCCGCCAGGTTGGCATCCCGGCCATGGTCGTGTTCCTGAACAAGGTTGACCAGGTCGATGATGAGGAACTGCTTGAGCTGGTCGAAATGGAAGTGCGTGAGCTTCTGTCCGAATACGACTATCCGGGCGACGATATCCCGATCATCGCAGGCTCGGCTCTGGCTGCTCTGGAAGACCGCGACGACAATATCGGCAAAGAGAAAATCGCCGAGTTGATGGCCGCTGTGGACGAGTACATCCCGCAGCCCGAGCGTGCGGTTGACCAGCCGTTCCTGATGCCGATCGAGGACGTGTTCTCGATTTCTGGCCGCGGAACCGTTGTGACCGGCCGTGTTGAGCGCGGTGTGATCAACGTCAATGACGAGATCGAAATCGTCGGCATCAAAGACACGCAGAAAACCGTCTGTACCGGTGTTGAGATGTTCCGCAAGCTGCTGGATCGCGGCGAAGCCGGCGACAATATCGGCGCGCTGCTGCGTGGTGTTGACCGGGATCAGGTTGAGCGCGGCCAGGTGCTGTGTAAGCCGGGTTCTGT
>NZ_JBTLNE010000007.1:0-82064 GCF_054457435.1 Halovulum sp. GXIMD14793
TGAAGGAAAACAGAGGGATAGCGATGCGTTCATGCAAGACAGACCAGAGCTTCAAAGCCTTCATCTCGATTGCAGCGGCAATCATTCAAACACGGTGAACGTCAGCAGACCCTAGTTGAAATACGTCATCTGTTCCGACAGTTCCAATTCGGTTCACTTCCAATCGGATGCCAGCAGTAATGAGCTGAAAGGAAACGACTGGACAAGTATATAGGAACCGGCGATAAGCCGTGTCGATAAATGTTGTCGACAACATCGGACTTTGTGTCTCTGGTGGTGGTTGATGACGCGCGACATTAGTACTATTGATGTTGGGCTTTTAACCACAAGGGCGAGTTGGCGGAGTGGTTACGCAGCGGATTGCAAATCCGTGTAGAGGAGTTCGATTCTCCTACTCGCCTCCATTTAAAATCAAGCACTTAGCTCACCCCCATGTTGTGCCCCGACGAGGCGTTTACAGTTGCGTTTACATTTCATGAATATTTTCCAGCGTCTTAGCGGCATTGAGCTTAGCCAAAACCAGCTCTGATTCATCGGGCGAAACGGTCGGGTAGTACTCGATCACGTTTGCTGCGTACCGGACAGACCAACCCATGCAGTTTGCGATCTGGGCGAGTGTTGCCCCAGCATTGAGTTGAATTAGTCTCGATGTGATCTGACACCGCCCCCTTCCCAGCGAGCTGGAATGGGGACGGCGCATCTCTTGAGTGAGATGATGGTTGTCCGTTTTGATGGTGGTGCGAACCAAACCATCAAACGAGGGAACCACAATGTTGAATTCTACCGACAAGATCATCAAACACAAAACCGGCCTGCTGAACCTGGCCGAAGAACTGGGCAAACGACCCGCCGCGCCGGTGATGGAACCCACCTCGGCAACGGCAACAAAGGTCTCTAGCGCAGTGACTTCCACAGAACGGTCATCCATATCATTTATGAATGCATTGAGGTAATCATGCAAATTAAACATGTATCAAGCAAAAATGAGGCATCTTGGCGCAGGCGGTTTCCCTGCCAATACAGCAGAGGTGAAACGACGGTCTGGACATAGGGTAGAGGGCGCAATCCGGGCGCTACGACGACAGATCACCCGTCAATTCTTGACACAAGCGCGCGATGTGCGAAGCACCAACACCAAAATATTGAGTGCCGCCCGCCGCTTCCTCAGAGATCATCCTAGAGTGTTTCGCGCCCTGAGAAACCTAGTCGGCACATGGTTTTACCTCAGGTAAGTCACACGGAGCGATGGTCAGCGTTCTTGTGCGACAGTGCCAGACGTCCAGAGGGCCGCAAACAAGGCCAGTGCTGCAGCTGCGTTAGATAACACGATGACGAAGAACAGCATTGATATCAGCCCGGTCTCCGACATGGCATAGGCCAGTGGCACCGTTGCTGCCGCAAATATCGCAATCAAGAACACCAGACCGGCAAGCCATCGGTTGCCCAGTTGCAGCAGGGAAGCGCAGGTCAGCCAGAGGAGTGCGCCGATGATCATCGGCAAAAGATATCCGCCCAGGCTGACAGCGATCACCGCTAGATGAAGCGCTGCGGAAACCAGCAAGACCAGTGATGCGTTTCCGAAAGGTTTTGTGAAATCGAACATCCTGTGGCCTTTCCTTAATCCTGAGGGCAGGGCATGCCTGCGACGCCCCAGGTCAGAACATCGTTGACATGGCTTTGCAGCTGCGAGGCGCATCTATCGATGCGCGCCCAGGCGTCGAGCCCATGTCCAGCGCTGGCACTACCCTCGGCAGGCGGATCGATCTCGACCGTGGTTTCAGCAAGACCCGGTGCCCCGATCAGGACGGCGGCAAAAAATAAACGCCTCATCACGTCCCTCATACAAAGTCGATGAACTTGCCGAACGGCATCTCACGCAGCCGCTGACCGGTGGCCGCGAATATTGCGTTGGCCAGGGCAGGGGCCGCAGGCGGGACCGGAGGTTCGCCAATCCCACGGATCTTGTCGGCGTTTTCCAGCCCTTTGACGAAAATCTCGGGGCATTGATACAGGCGCATCCCTTCGGCGTCATAGTAGTTCGCCTGATCGGCCATGCCGTCGGAATACGTGATCTCGGAATTGATCGCATGCCCCAGGCCAAACACCACGCCGCCCTGCACAAGGTTTTCGAAGTTCCTGGGATCGACTACCCGGCCCACATCGCAGGCGACCCAGACCTTGTCGATCCGAATACCGGCATCCGTGTTGGTTATCTCGACCACTTCGGCTGTGGGGACGCCAAAACTCATCACATAGCCCACGCCGTGCGCTTTGCCGGGGGCAAGCGTACTGCCCCAGGAGGACATCTCGCCCACGGTTTCCAGAACCTTGCGGCTGACATCATGGCCCATCAGACGCAGGCGTTCCTCCAGCGGGTCGGCCCCGGCGGCATGGATCGCCTCGTCCAGCAGGCTGTCAAAGATAAAGCCGTTGGGGGCTGCGCCGACCGACCGCCAGGACGACACAGGCGCAAGATCGCCAGCATTGTAGGATCGCACCCGCAGGTTTGGCAGATCAAAATACGGCTGGTCCCAGGCCCCGGCATGCAACTGGGAATCCGCCATCGCCACGTTGATCCCCATGCGCGACATCTGCGAGGCCATGACAGACGGTGCCGCCAGTTGCAGATCGACAGAGACGACCTTGCCATCCGCCACTTTCGCCTTTCCGCGCCCCATCGTGATTTGGCGCGGGAAATCATGGGCGAAATCCTCTTCGCGGGAATAGGTCAGTTTTACCGGCGTGCCCTTCATCTGCATCGCGATCTCGGCGGCTTGTTTGATATGCTCAAACTCCAGCCGATGGCCAAAGCTGCCACCGATGAACATATTGTGCAGATGCACGGCGTCTGTGTCATGCCCAGTGATCCCTGCGACGATGCTTTCGACCATCATCTGGACCTGATGGCCGGTCCAGATATCGACCCGGTCATCGGTGACAAGAATGGTCGCGTTCAGCGGTTCCAGCGGGGCGTGGGCCACGTAGGGGCTGCGGTATTCCGCCTCGATCAACTGCCCTTCAGCTGCCTCCACATCGCCCTCATTGCGCGGGGCGGCATTCAGTTTGTCCTCCGTGAAGGCATCGGACAATGCCTGCCAGTGACCGGCTTGCTCGGCCGGGTAGGGGGCAGGGCCCCAATCGAAATCGATCGCCTCCAGCGCCTGAAACGCATACCAGGTGTTGGTGGCTATGACGGCAACGCCATTTGTCACCTCAACGATCTTTTGCACCCCTTGCATGTCCTGCGCTGCAGAGGGGTCATAGCCATTCATCACCCCGCCCTGACGCGGGTTCACTTTGACGGCGGCAAAGACCATGTCGTCTTTCTGGACATCGATGCCGTACTCCAGCGTGCCGGTGACCTTTCCGGCCATATCAAGGCGGTTGAATGGTTTGCCCAGCAAGCGCCAGTCTTTCGGATCACGCAGGGTGACCTCGGTGACTGGCTCCATCCCGGACGCGGCGGCGGCCAGTTCGGTATACTTAATCTTAGACCCGTCCGGCAGCAGCACCGCCCCTTTTGCGGTTTTCAGCTGGCTGACCTCAACGCCCTTGACCCGGGCAGCAGCCGCTTTCAGAGTTTCTCGGGCAACCGCCCCGGCCTGACGCAGCTTGTCAAAACTGTCCGGCATGGCTGAGGATCCGCCTGTGCCCATGATCGGAAAGATCGCTTTGATCGCGCCCGAGGCAAAGCTGCGCATGGACCGCGCCAGACGCCCGTCATCATAGGTCGCAAAGGGCACCATTTCGGCGGCCATGGCCGTGTTGTAATAGGCAGCGGCGGGAATGCCGAAAGACACCTCGACCTGATCCAGATCAATATCCAGTTCCTCGCAGATCAGAGCGGCCTGTGCGGTCCAAACACCTTGTCCCTTGTCGGCGTGGGTTGCGATGACGGTGACCTTGTCGCTGTCGACCAGAACCCAGGGGTTAAAGGTGGCTTCGCCTTTGGCGAGTTGATCTTTCAACGGATTGGGAAGCGTGGCATGCGCGCGATAGACGCCAAAGGCGACGCCGCCTGCGATGGCGGCGGATCCAACCAGAAATGTGCGGCGGGCGATGGTTCCAACACGTCCCATGGATCAGGCCTCCTTCAGCTTGGCGGCGGCGGCATGGATAGCGGCGCGGATGCGCGGATAGGTGCCGCAGCGGCACAGATTGCCGGACATGGCGTCGTCGATCTCCTGGTCCGATGGTTCGGGATTTGTGTACAGCAGGGCGGCGGCTTGCATGATCTGGCCCGCCTGACAATAGCCACACTGCGCGACCTGATTTTCCAGCCAGGCCTGCTGAACGGCATGCGCGGCATCCGGGCTGCCCAGCCCCTCGATGGTGGTCACTTCGCCCTCAAGATCGCCCAGCGGCAATTGACAGGCGCGCACCGCCATCCCGCCCACATGAACGGTACAGGCCCCGCATTGCGCCACGCCGCATCCGTATTTCGGCCCGGTGATCCCCAGTTCATCCCGCAAGACCCAAAGCAGGGGCATAACAGGTGCGGCATCGACCTCGTATTCGTTACCGTTGACAGTAAGCTTCATACTGGCCTCCCCTGGCGGCGTTTCCGATGCGCTTGGTGGGTTAAGTTCGCTTTTGAAAATTACTTGACGAAATGACGAATTTTGTCAAGATGATTTTCACTGGAACTGAGTTGGAAGAACTGACGCGTATGTCCGAAAAAGAAAGAATGCTGGTCCAGGCGGCTGTCGAGACCTTTACAAGATACGGGTTCCGCCGCACCACAATGGGGGATATCGCGACAACTGCCGGTCTGTCACGCCAAACGCTTTACGCCCGCTATTCCAGCAAGGAAGAGATCCTTGCCGCTGCCATCGAAACCCTGGGGCAAGAGTCGCTGGACGCGATTGCCCCGCTTTGGCAGGCCGCGAAAACCGCCCGCGATGTGCTGGAGATGTTTTGCCAGCAGATCATCGTGACCCAGTTCGAGATGATCCGGAAAATGCCCGATGCAGAGGATCTGTTCAGCGCTATGTCTGACCGCAGTAAAGAAGCACTGACCCGGGTGCAGGACCAATACGTTCAGGCAACCTCAGCCAGACTGCAGGAACTGACCGGGACCAATGCCGCAGGGCTGCATGCCTATGCGGAGTTTTTCGTGCTGGCGGCAAAGGGCCTGAAACAAGTGGCCGAGAATACAACCATGCTTGAGGCGCAACTGGCCTTGCTTACAACGGCGGTGGTCGCCCAGATCGAGACCCTGATTGCCGAAGCGCCCCCGTCAAAATAGCTCAGGTAGCCTGCGCCCCCTGCAAGACGCGCGTCAGGTTTTCCCCAAGGCTGTCAGACAGATAACCGCCCTCCTGCACATATAATGTCGGCAGGCCTGCCTTGGCGATGGCTGACCCGATCCGGGCAAAGCCATCCTTGGTCACGGCAAAACCCTTGAACGGGTCGTCTATGGCCGCATCAAGGCCCAGGGCGACGACAAGGATATCTGTCCCATGATTGCGGATGCGGGTCAGCGCGGTGGTCAAAGCCTCCAGATAGGTGGCATCCTCTGTGCTGCGGGGCAGTGGCAGGTTCAGGTTATAACCGCGTCCGCGCCCCGCGCCGCGTTCCTCTGCATGGCCCCAGAAGAACGGGTAGAACCGCGCCGGGTCTGCGTGGATGGAAACCGTCAGCACATCGTCGCGGTCATAGAATATGCCTTGCGTGCCATTGCCATGATGCACATCGACATCAAGAATGGCAACCCGCTGGCCCGCCGCCCGGATGCGCTCCGCCGCGATGGCGGAATTGTTCAGAAAGCAAAAGCCACCCGCCATGTCGCCGAACGCATGGTGCCCCGGCGGACGGCACAGCGCATAGGCAGCGCGGGCACCCCCGATAACACAATCCACCCCGGCGATGGCGGTCTGCGCGGACCAATAGGCGGCCTCCCATGTGCCCGCAGCGATGGGGCAGGCGGTGTCGGCCTGATGATAGCCTGCCTGCCCGACAGCGGATTTGGGATAGCTGTCACTGCGATTGGCCGGATGGATGTTGGGGATCACCTCGGGCCCGGCGCCCTCGGTCCGCTGCCAGCGGGTGTGGATGGTCTGCAGAAAGGTCAGATATTCCGGGGAATGCACAGCGGCAATCGGCCCCAGACCCGCATCAGCGGGCGTATCAAAGCTGCAGCCCGCCGCCACCGCACCGCCATGCAGAACATCAATCCGGCGCGGTTGCTCGGGGTTCGGGGACAGGGTGCCGTTGGCCATGAAGTGCTTGGGGTCATGATTCCACTGGCGGTCATCAAAATAGGCTTTCATCAACACCCCCTGATAGGCCTGTATCGCACAATCCGGCAGATATCCGCAACGGCCCGCCTGCCAAAGATCAAAGCGGCTGCACCCCGCGGTCCCGCACGCTTTCCATCGAAACATAGGTAGAGGTCGAGGCGACATGCGGCAGGCGTGACAATTGCTCACTCAGCACATGGCGATAGCCCGCAATGTCGCGGGTGCGGACCTTGACCAGATAATCAAAGCCCCCGGCGATCATATGGCATTCCTCCACCTCCGGGATCTGGCGCACAGCGCTGTTGAACGCCTGCAAGGCATGTTCGCGGGTGTCTGACAGGCGCAGCTCGACAAAGGCAACATGATCCAGCCCAAGTTTCAGGGCCGAGAATTCCGCCCGGTAGCCGGTGATCACCCCCTCTGCCTCCAGCCGTTTCACGCGCGCCGTGACGGGGGTTTTTGACAGGCCAACCTTGATGGCCAGATCTGTCATCGAGATGCGCCCATCATGCGCGACGACATTCAAAATAGCACGGTCGATTTTATCCAGATTCGGCGCATCAGACATAATTTCGAGCTTTCAAAGGCAAAATATTAGTCGATTTACCTATCAGATGACTGTGTCTAGTCAATCTGACTGCCATCGATCTGGTATTATAGGCCATCTTTCAGGAGGCACGCCATGATCGACCTTGACCGCAGATGGGACCGCAACAAGCGTTGTGATGAGGCTGCATTGCTGTCCGCGCTGATCGAACAGGCCGGGCTGGATCAGTCTGTGCGCGATGGCATCGTGGCCAAAGCCGCCGATCTGGTGACCCGCATTCGTGCCAAATCCCGCCCTGGAATGATGGAGGTCTTTCTGGCCGAATACGGTCTGTCGACGGATGAGGGCGTCGCCCTTATGTGCCTGGCCGAGGCGCTGCTGCGCGTGCCTGATGCGCAGACCATTGATGCGCTGATCGAAGACAAGATCGCACCGTCCGACTGGTCCAGCCATATCGGCCAGTCCTCCTCGCCGCTGGTCAACGCCTCGACCTGGGGGCTGATGCTGACCGGCAAGGTGCTGCATGACCCCGAACCGGGTGTGGCCGGTCGGCTGCGCGGCATGGTGCGGCGTCTTGGGGAGCCGGTGATCCGCACCGCCGTTGGCCGCGCCATGCGCGAGATGGGGCGGCATTTCGTGCTGGGTCAGGATATCCGCGCCGCCATGTCACGGGCGAAAAAGCTTGAGGGGCAGGGATACACCTATTCCTACGACATGCTGGGCGAGGCGGCGATGACCGCAGAAGACGCCGCGCGTTATGCAAAAGCCTACGAAGAGGCCATCGAGGCCATTGCCGCGGCCTGCAACCATGGTGATATCGCGGCCAATCCGGGCATTTCCGTCAAACTGTCCGCCTTGCACCCCCGATACGAGGTCGCCAAGACCGACCGTGTGATCGCCGAACTCGCCCCGGTTCTTTTGCGGCTGGCCCGCAAGGCGGCAAAGGTGGGTATGGGCTTGAATGTCGACGCCGAGGAAGCCGACCGGCTGGGCCTTTCGCTGAAGGTGATCGAACAGGTTCTGTCTGATCCGGGCTTTGCCGGATGGGACGGGTTTGGCATTGTCGTGCAGGGCTATGGCCGCCGCGCAGGCGATGTCATTGACGGTGTTTACGAGATGGCCGAACGCTATGACCGGCGCATCATGGTCCGTCTGGTGAAAGGGGCCTATTGGGACACGGAGATCAAGCTTGCCCAGGTCGAAGGCCTGACGGATTTTCCCGTCTTCACCCGCAAGGCGGCCACCGATGTCAGCTACATCGCCAATGCCCGCAAGCTTCTGGGGCTGACCGACCGCATCTATCCGCAGTTCGCCACCCACAATGCCCATACGGTTGCAGCCATTCTTGAGATGGCCGAGGGCATCAACAAGAATGATTACGAGTTTCAGCGCCTGCATGGCATGGGCGAGGCCCTGCACGAGATTGTGCATGAGGATCACAAGACCCGCTGCCGCATCTATGCTCCGGTCGGGGCGCATCGTGATCTGCTGGCCTATCTGGTGCGGCGGCTGCTGGAGAACGGGGCGAACTCCTCCTTCGTGAACCAGATTGTCGATGAAAGCGTCCCGCCGGAGGAGGTCGCGGGCTGTCCCTTTGCAGACTTGGCTGCGGGCCAGCAACCGGGTGAACCTGCGGTCAAAACCGGCCCCGCGCTCTTCCTGCCTGAACGGCCCAATTCGATTGGCTTTGACTTAAGCGACAGCACCGTTCTCGATCAGATCAACGCCGCGCGTGTGCGGCCCGGTGAATTGAAGGTCAGTCCGATCCTGGCCGGTCCGTTGCGTGGCACAGAGGTCGAAGCTATTCTGAACCCCGCCACCGGCCAGCAGATTGGTCAGGTCACCCAATCCAGCGCTGATGATCTGCAGGCCGCACTCGGGGCTGCCGCCCCATGGGATGTACCTGCGGCAGAGCGGGCGGCGATCCTGAACCGGGCGGCTGACCTCTATGAGGCGGATTTCGGAACGCTCTTCGCATTGTTGGCGGCGGAGGCTGGCAAGACGCTGGCCGACGCCGTGGCCGAACTGCGCGAGGCGGTGGATTTCCTGCGCTATTATGCAGTCGGTGTCGAAAGGCTGGGCGCCCCGGCACGCGGGGTGTTCACCTGCATCTCGCCTTGGAATTTCCCGCTGGCGATCTTCACCGGCCAGGTTTCTGCGGCGCTGGCAGCGGGGAATGCCGTGTTGGCCAAACCGGCCGAAACCACACCAGCGATTGCGGCCTGGGGCGTTGCAAAGCTGCACGAAGCCGGGGTTCCGCGCAGCGCGCTGCAGTTCCTGCCCGGCCATGGGCATGTGGTTGGCGCGGCGCTGACCTCGGATCCCCGGATCAACGGTGTTGCGTTTACCGGCTCTACCGCGACGGCCCGCCATATCCAGCGGGCAATGGCGCAGAATTGCGCGCCGGGCACACCGCTGATCGCGGAAACCGGCGGGTTGAATGCGATGGTGGTGGATTCCACCGCACTGCCGGAACAGGCGGTGCGCGACATCGTTGCTTCGGCGTTTCAGTCCGCGGGTCAGCGCTGCTCCGCTCTGCGCTGCCTCTATCTACAAGACGATATCGCCCCTGCCTTTCAGGAAATGCTGATCGGCGCGATGAACGAACTTCACCTCGGCGACCCGTGGGAGATTTCCACCGATATCGGCCCGGTGATCACCGCCGAGGCGCGCGATGACATCGCCGCCCATATTGAGGCCGCCAAGGCAGACGGCCGTTTGTTGCATAGTCTGAATGTCCCGGGGCAGGGCACCTTTGTCGCCCCGTCTCTGATCAAGGTTTCGGGGATCGAGGATCTGAAGCAAGAGGTCTTCGGCCCGGTCCTGCATGTCGCGACATTCCCCGCCGAAGCGCTGGATCAGGTTATCGCGCAGGTGAATGCCACAGGTTATGGCCTGACCTTCGGCCTCCACACCCGGATCGAGGATCGCGTGCAGGAGGTCGCGGATAAGGTTCAGGCGGGCAATATCTACGCCAACCGCAACCAGATCGGCGCGATTGTCGGCAGCCAACCCTTTGGCGGCGAGGGCCTTTCAGGTACCGGGCCGAAAGCGGGCGGGCCGCATTATATGGCACGCTTTGCCTTAAAGGCCGCTCCGCGCACCGGCACGGCAGAGGGGCTTGCGGATATAGATGCGATTTCTCAGGAACTGCGCGATGCGGCAGACGGTACGGCCACAAGCACCCTTCTGCTGCCAGGCCCAACGGGTGAGTTGAACAGCCTGACAACCCGCCCGCGTCCACCGATCCTGTGCCTTGGCCCGGGGGGCGAGCGGGCCGCCGAACAATGCGACGCCGTTGCGAACCTTGGCGGGCAGGGGCTCGCTGTGCCGGATGCGCTGCCGCCTGAAGCGCTGGCCGGGTTGCCGGAATTTGGCGGTGTGATCTGGTGGGGCGAGCCGGCGCAGGGGCGGGCATATGCCCAGGCACTGGCGGATCGGGACGGGCCGATTATCTCACTGATCACCGACCAGCCAGATGCCGCGCATGTCCTGCACGAGCGTCATCTCTGCGTCGATACAACCGCAGCCGGGGGCAATGCCGGTCTGCTGGCTGGCGAAAGCCAATAGGCGTTTGGCTGCGCCCGCCCTCCGGCCGCACGCAGCCGGATCGTCAGGCTTTGGCGGCAGTGACCATGAATTCAACCTTAAAGCCGGGTGTGGCAAGCTTTGCCTCGCCGCAGGCGCGGGCCGGGGTGTGACCCTCGGGCACCCAGGCATCCCAAACGGCGTTCATCGCCTCAAAATCAGCCATATGGGCCAGCCAGATAGTACACTTCAAAATGCGCGTCTTGTCCGAGCCTGCCTCGGCCAACAGGGTGTCAATCTTGGCCAGACATTCCTCGGTCTGTTGGGTGACGCTGGCATCCACCGTACCGACCTGACCGGCGAGATAGATGGTGTCGCCATGCATAACGATCTGGCTCATGCGGGGGCCGATATGTTTGCGGGTGATTTCGGTCATGGAAGACTCCTGATCAGTGTGAAAACCGGATGGATGAAAGGACGGAAAACGTATGCCTGACAGCGCAAGTGTCTTGTGCCTGTGCAAGGTCGGCAGGTCAACGTCTGTGATATCGCGTCGGGGAACTTGGTGGACTTGTCTTGATATTTGTCCCGCGCTCGCAAGGCGGGCTGCCGGTTAACGACAACAATACCTCTGCCAAGATCGATACGGAAGCTTTGAAAGCTTCCGGCACGATTTCCTTCAAGGAAATCGGACATGCGTCCAGCTTTGGATATTTTGTCGGATTGTTTGCTTTGCCAAATGGGATCTCCGCAATACTTGCCGGGACAACTTTAATGTCCAATCACGTTACGCCGCCTAGCATGCAGAAAAACGAAGAGATGCTGGACTGTGGGTTGCGGATCGTCCTGCTTTCGCTGGTCTTTACAGGACCGAAAACCATGTGGGGCTTGGTTGGTCTGGTGCCGTTGTTGACCGGCCTGGTGGGGATGTGCCCGCTTTATTCGATCCTTGGCATCCGCACCTGCCAGGAGAGTTGATTTGGGGGCACCGATGTTCCGGTGCCCCATTCTTCTGCCGGGCGCTAAAGCGTTTCGGGATAAACCTGAGACAAAGGATTACCCCGAAACGCAGTGATCAACCTATAGGGTGTACGCGTTTCGATTTTTTGTGATGTCTCAAGGTAAACTCGAAACGCTTTAGGCGGCATTTCGCCTTGATTGCGCCCGGACGATGCGCGCTGCCTTTAAAATCTTACACCCGCTCTATCGCAATCGCGGTGCCTTCGCCGCCGCCGATACAGATCGCGGCCACCCCGCGTTTCTGATCGCGCTGCTCCATCGCGTTCAGCAAGGTCACCATGATCCGCGCGCCTGACGCCCCGATCGGATGGCCAAGCGCGCAGGCCCCGCCATGCACATTGACCTTGTCATGCGCGATGCCGGTTTCTGCCATAAAGGCCATGGGCACGACGGCAAAGGCCTCGTTCACCTCCCACAGACCGACGCTGTCGATCTCCCAATCCAAACGCTGCAGTAGGGACTTTGCTGCAGGCACGGGGGCGGTGGTGAACCAGCCCGGGGCCTGCGCGTGGCTGGCATGGCCTGCAATGCGGGCGCGGATGGTCCAGCCATTGGCCGTTGCGATGCTTTCGCGGGTCAGCACAAGCGCTGCTGCACCATCCGAAATGGAGGACGCATTCGCCGCCGTCACCGTGCCGTCCTTGCGGAAGGCAGGTTTCAGCGTCGGGATCTTGTCGGGGCGCGCAGTGTGGGGCTGTTCATCCTCGGCCACCGTGACGTCACCCTTGCGGGTGGTGATGGTTACCGGGGCAATCTCGCCCGCCAGCGCGCCCGAACTTTGGGCCGATTGCGCCCGCTCCAGTGAGGTGATCGCATAGCCATCCTGCGCCTCACGCGTGAACTGGAATTTCTCGGCGCAATCCTCGGCGAATGTACCCATCAGACGGCCCTTGTCATAGGCATCCTCCAGCCCGTCCAGGAACATATGGTCCACAACCTGCCCATGGCCCAGCCGCGCGCCGCCGCGCATTTTGGGCAGCAGATACGGCGCATTGGTCATGCTTTCCATGCCGCCGGCCACCACAACCTCGCCATTCCCCGTGGCCAGCTGATCATGCGCCATCATCACCGCCTTCATGCCAGAGCCGCACATTTTGTTCAGAGTTGTGGCCGGAACCCCCTCGGACAGACCGGCGGCAAACCCCGCCTGCCGCGCGGGTGCCTGACCTTGCCCTGCAGGCAGAACGCAGCCCATCAGAACCTCATCCACGGCCTCCGCACTGATCCCGCCCCGATCCAGCGCGGCCTTGATGGCAACGCCGCCCAGCTCTGCCGCAGTTGCGCCCGAAAGCTCTCCCTGAAAGCCACCCATGGCTGTACGTGCGGCACCGACGATGACGACTGGATCTGTCATGGTTTTCCCCTCTGCATGATGTTGCGATTGATCTATACCGCCCGGGCAGTCCCGTCCATGCGCTATCCCGCCTCGCGGGTGCCGCGTTCCCGATATGGGGTCGTGCCGAATTGCCCACGGTAGCATTTGGAGAAATGCGAGGGCGAGGCAAAGCCGCAGGCCAGCGCCACGTTGATCACGCTCATATCCGTCTGCATCAGCAGATTGCGCGCCCGGTTCAGGCGCAGTTCCATGTAATACCGTTTGGGCGAACGGGACAGGTACCGCCGGAACAAACGCTCCAACTGGCGCGTTGACATGCTCACGTCGCTGGCCAGAACCGAAGGGGAGATCGGTTCCTCGATATTGGCCTCCATCCGCTGGATCACGGCAGCCAGCTTGGGATGGCGCACACCGATCCGGGTGGGGATCGACAGGCGCTGGCCATCGCGCTCGGTCCGGATAGAGGTGTGGATCATCTGATCCGCCACCTCATTGGCCAACGCAGAGCCGTGACTTTCCGCAACCAGACGCAGCATCAGGTCCGACGGCGCCGTGCCACCCGAGGCCGTTATGCGATTTCCATCAATGACATAAATGCTTTCGCTAAGGTCGATATCGGGAAACTCTTCAATAAAGCTGTCTCGATTGTCCCAATGGATCGTTGCCCGCCGCCCGTTCAAAAGTCCTGAGCGGGCCAAAACATAAGTCCCCGTACAAACGGCACCGACCGTGCGGACGCGCCGGGCCTCGCGCCGCAGCCAGTTCAGCACCGGTTGTGTTGTTGCCGCCATGACATTGGCCCCGCCAACCACGATCAGCGTTGCGTCGCGGTCCAGCTCCTCCAACCCGCCATCGACTTGCATGGGAAAGCCACCGGAACACGAGACGGTGTTGTCATCCGTAGCAAGCACGCGCCAGGAAAATAGCGGGGCTTCGGCGATCAGATTGGCCAGACGCAGGGGCTCTACCGCGCTGGCAAAGGCCAGCAGCGTAAAGCGATCCAGCAAAAGGAACGCGAATTTCTGAGTATCTTTCGGCGGGTCGCGGTCCGGCATCCTGTGATCCTGAGCAATATCTTGATCAGATTTCGCCTGCGACGTCAGGTCAAGCCCAAAAGCTTGCCACCCGGCGCGTCCTTTCTGGCCAAGCCTGGCAAAGCCGCGTATACAGCGGCCTTGCAAACAAGAATACGCGGCAAGGAGAGTCCGATGACCGGTGCAGCATGGAACAAGTCAGACTGGCGCAACAAACCGCGCATCCAGATGCCGGATTATACCGATCCTGCCGCCCTGGCTGCGGCTGAACAAAAGCTGTCCAGCTATCCGCCACTGGTTTTCGCTGGTGAGGCGCGCCGTCTGACACTGCAACTGGGCGAGGTTGCCGAGGGCAGGGCGTTCCTGCTTCAGGGCGGGGATTGTGCCGAAAGCTTTGATGAATTCAGCGCCGATCTGATCCGTGACACCTACAAGGTTATGTTGCAGATGGCCGTTGTGCTGACCTTTGGGGCCAAGCTGCCGGTGGTCAAGATCGGCCGGATGGCCGGACAGTTCGCCAAACCGCGCTCTGCTCCGACTGAGGTGAAGGATGGCGTCGAACTGCCGTCTTATCGCGGTGATATCATCAACGAACTGGCCTTCACGCCCGAGGCGCGTACCCCGAACCCGGCCAATATGCTGCAGGCCTACACCCAGGCCGCCGCATCCCTGAACCTGCTGCGTGCCTTTAGCCAGGGCGGGTTTGCCGATATCACGCGGGTGCATTCCTGGACACAGGAATCGACCCGCAGCGCGCCCGGTTATGAGCGGTATCAGCAGCTGGCCAACCGCATCTCGGAAAGCCTGGAATTCATGGATGCCGCTGGTGTGAACAGCGCCACCGCCGATACGCTGCACCGGGTGGATTTCTATACCAGCCACGAAGCATTGCTGCTGGAATACGAAGAGGCGCTGTGCCGGATCGATTCCACCTCTGGCCTGCCGGTGGCTGGCTCTGGCCATATGATCTGGATCGGCGACCGCACCCGGCAGCCAGATGGCGCGCATGTGGAGTTCTGCCGCGGCGTGCAAAACCCGATTGGCCTGAAATGCGGCCCCTCCATCAGCACCGATGATCTGCTGCAGATGATCGATGCGCTGAACCCCGACAACGTGCCGGGCCGTCTGACCTTGATCAACCGCTTTGGCGCAGGCAAGGTCGGCGATCACCTGCCCAAGCTGATCCAGGCGGTCGAACGCGAAGGGCGCAAGGTGGTCTGGTCCTGCGATCCGATGCATGGCAACACCATCAAATCCGACACCGGCTACAAGACCCGGCCTTTTGAGCGCGTGCTGGGCGAGGTGCGGGAATTCTTCGCCATCCATGCCGCCGAAGGCACCCATCCCGGTGGTGTCCATTTCGAGATGACTGGCAAGGACGTCACCGAATGCACCGGCGGCGTGCGCGCTGTGACGGATGAGGACCTCTCGGACCGCTATCACACCGCCTGCGATCCGCGCCTGAATGCCTCCCAATCGCTGGAACTGGCGTTTCTGGTGGCCGAGGAACTGGACAACCGGCGGCAGGCGCAGCAGCAGGCCATCACGGGCTGACCCATGCAGAATTTCGCCGTTCTGACTGCCCGTGCCGGGGTCAGCGATGCACTGGCGGGGCAGGTGGCCGCGCGTTTGCGCGCGCAGCCCCGACGCTTGTCGCCCAATGCTGTCGACATTCCTTTCGACGGACCTGCCCCCCAGATTGATCTGGGCGGCGCGCCGGTGGATCTGAACATTGTCCCGGCCAGCGGACGGCAAAAGGCCATGCTGATTGCCGATATGGACAGCACCATTATCCCGGTGGAATGTATCGACGAACTCGCCGATTTCGCCGGGGTAAAACCGCAGGTTGCCGAGATCACCGAACGCGCAATGCAAGGCGAACTGGATTTCGAGGCAGCTATCGACGCGCGTGTCAATTTGCTTGCCGGTCTGCCGGTGTCTGCCTTGCAGGACTGCTATGACAGCCGGGTCAGCTTGAACCCCGGTGCCGCCGATCTGGTTGGGCATATGAACAAGGCAGGCGCGATGACCGCGCTGGTCTCGGGCGGGTTTACTTTCTTTACCGAACGCGTCGCCGCCGCTGCAGGGTTCCGCTTTAACAATGCCAACCGGCTTGAGGTGGCGGATGGCACCCTGACCGGCAAGGTCCTGCGCCCGATCCTGGGATGCGCCGCCAAGGCCGAGGCGTTGCAGGCCCTATGCGCGGAACGCGGGATCACACCGGACCAGGTGATTGCGGTAGGGGATGGGGCCAATGACCTCGACATGATCGAGATGGCGGGTCTTGGCGTTGCCTTTCACGCGAAACCCGCGTTGCGCGCCGCAGCGGATGCGGTGTTGGATCACTCTGACTTGACCGCGTTGCTGGCCTTGCAGGGCCTCAGCCTTTAGCGTTTGCTCGGATGGCCCAGGCCAGCCCGGATATCAGTCGTTATCAACAATGATCCGCAGATGGCCCCGGCGCGGTTCACTGCGACGGCTCTCGTCGCTGTTGCCCTGAACGGACCGCAATGTCGGCGCGCTGTCCGGGTGACGGAAAGGCGCGCTGTCTTCGGCAAAGCCGGGAACGGCCGCAGGCGGCTCGGCCGTGACATCGCGCACTACGGTCTGATCAACGGACTGGATCGCAAAATGCACAGGCGCAGCGGCGATCCGCTCTTCGGTCACGACACAGCCCAGCACCCGAGTCACTTCGCCAAAATCACTGCGCAGCGGCAATAGCAGCATGGTCGCATTGGTCTGCTGGCCATCGCCGCCAGTGGCGGTCAATTGCAGTTCCATCACCGCAGGCGTGTTGAGAACCGTGTTCAGATGCTGGCTGAACGCCTCGCGGTTATCGGCGGCCATCATCGCCTCGGGCGGCATGCCGCGCACCTCCATCCCCATCATCTCGCACAGCGCCATGCCAGCCAGACGGACCCGCAATTGCGTTGGGTTCAACTGCTCAAGGATGAACATATTCTCAAGCGCATCTTCGAATTGACGCGGGTCCAGTTCTGCCCGAAAAGGCGCCAGCCGCCCGTCACGCAGGCTGTCCCAGTAACTCCGCAGGTTCTGCAGAATGTCTGACGTCATCTTCGGTCTCAGCACCATATTCCCTCTCCACCGCGCATCCATGCGACATGGAGAACCTAATCGATTTCTACACAGAAGTCCCTGCATTTGGTAGGAAATGATTAACGTAAATAGAATCCTAACAATAAAAGGCTGCGGCAGGGGGCAGATATGACACTAAGTTCGATGACCGGCTTTGCGACGCGACCGGGCACCGCAGACGAGGCTGAATGGGTCTGGGAGGCGCGCAGCGTCAATTCCCGGGGTCTGGATATCCGCCTGCGCCTGCCCGAAGGGCTGGAGGGGCTGGAGCCGGACCTGCGCAAACAGATCGCGGCCAGGCTGAAACGCGGCGCGGTCACCGTGTCCCTGCGGATCAATCTGCGCGAAACCGCCTCAGAGGCGGCGGTGAACACCGAGGCGCTGAACGCCGCCCTCGCCGGGCTGCAACAGGTCGAGGCTGCGGCGCAGGCGGCGGGCCTGTCCCTGGCCCCGACGCAGGCCGCGAGCATTCTGACCATGCGCGGCGTCATGGACCAAAGCCGCAACACGCAGCGCCTGGCGGCCTGCAAAGACGCGGTAAAGGCCGAGATTGCCCCGCTGCTCGATGCCCTGGTTACGGCTCGTCAGGCCGAGGGAAAGGCCATTGGTCAGGTTCTGTCAGGGCAGGTCGATCATGTCGCCGAATTGATCGGACAAGCCACCAAATCTGCCGACGCGCGTGCAGCCCAAAGCGGCGCGACGCTGAAAGCCCGGGTCGCGGCCCTGCTGGACACCACCGACCGGGTCGATCAGGACCGGTTGGCGCAGGAGCTTGCCCTGATTGCCGTCAAGGCAGATGTGACCGAGGAACTCGACCGTCTGAAAACCCATGTTGACGCGGCCCGCAGCTTGTTGGCCGATGCCGGGCCCATCGGGCGCAAACTGGATTTCCTGATGCAAGAATTCAACCGCGAGGCCAACACGCTCTGCTCGAAATCCGGTGATCCGGAATTGACGGCGACCGGGCTTGAGATGAAAGTCACCATCGACCAGATGCGTGAGCAATGCCAGAATATCGAGTGATATGACCGAAATCCGACGCAACGGCCTGTTGATCATGCTGTCCTCGCCCTCGGGCGCAGGCAAATCCACCCTGTCGCAACGTCTGCTGGCCAGCGACCCGGCCGTCAGCTTTTCCATATCCGCCACCACCCGCCCGCCCCGTCCTGGCGAGGTGGAGGGCGAGCATTACTATTTCCGCACGCAGGACCAGTTCCGCGCCATGGTGGCATCGGGTGAAATGCTGGAACATGCCGAAGTGTTCGGCAATCTCTACGGCACCCCGCGCGGCCCGGTTGAGGCCGCGGTGAAGGCCGGGCGCGATATCGTCTTTGACGTGGACTGGCAGGGCGGCCAGCAGATCCGCAACTCAGACCTGCGCGACGCCGTGGTGTCGGTGTTTATCCTGCCGCCGTCCATCGCCGCGCTGGCGCAGCGGCTGCGGGGCAGGGCGCAGGACAGTGATGAAGTGATTGCGGGCCGGATGCAGCGGTCGCGGGACGAGATCAGCCATTGGGCGGAATACGACTATGTTCTGGTCAACGAGGATATCGAAACCTGTGAGGCCGAACTGCGCGCCATCATCACCGCCGAACGCCTGAAACGCGACCGCCGCCCGGGCCTTCTGGCGCATGTGCAGACCCTGAACGACGAATTTACCAAGGTGATCGGATGAGCCTTTATGAATTGAACGGCATAGCCCCGCATTTACCCGAAGATGGCGATGTTTTCATCGCCCCCGGCGCCGTCCTGATTGGCAATATCCGGCTGGAAACCGGCAGTTCCGTTTGGTTCAACGCCGTGCTGCGCGGCGATAATGAACTGATCAGCGTTGGTCAGGGATCGAATGTGCAGGATGGCTGCGTATGCCATACCGACCCGGGTTTTCCCTTAAGCATCGGCACGGATTGCACCATCGGTCACAAGGCCTTGCTGCATGGCTGCACGATTGGGGATGGCGCGCTGATTGGGATGGGGGCAACAGTGCTCAATGGGGCGAAAATCGGTGCCGGTTGCCTGATCGGCGCCGGGGCGCTGATTACTGAGGGTAAGGAAATCCCGCCCGGATCGCTGGTGATGGGCGCGCCGGGCAAAGTCGTGCGCGAGGTGGACGAGGCTGGCAAAGCCATGCTGCGCGCCTCTGCCGCGCATTATCAGGAGCGCATGCGCAGCTATCGCATGGGGCTGAAACCGGTCATGTTGCGGGCCTGAGGCCACTCACCGACAGGCTGGCGCTGCCATCGCCAAACTGATGCTCCAGTATCGTGCCGCCACCGGCCAATTCGTCGCGTAGCAGCAGGAATTGAACATCTGCGGCCGTGACCCCTTCGTCCGGGCCACCGCGCAGCAAGGCCCATTTTTCGGGGATCGGATTGAACCGCTCAGCCGTGATATCAATTCGGAAACCGTCCGCTCCGGCATGCGCCGTGATCCGTCCACCCAGCGGCAGCGTCTTTTCCACACAAAGCAGCGCCAGCAGCAGCAGCTTGGCGGTCTGACGCGGCAGATTTGTCTGATCGGCTTGCAACATTGCCTGATTGCGCCCGTTGAACATCGCGCCGATCACCTGACGCAACTCCTCCACCGCGACCTCCGCCCTGGTCTGGGCTGCCCCAAAGGCGATGCGGAAAAACCGCACTTTGCCCGCCGCGCTGTCCACACTATCGGCAATCAGACCCAGTTCCGGCGTCGCCCCGCCGCCCAGTTCCGTCATCAACTCGACCCCGTTCGAGATCGCTCCGATCGGAGAAATCAGATCATGGCAAATGCGCGAACTGACCAGCGCTGTCAGATCGCGGCTCATTGCGTTGCCTCGCGTGATGGCGGTAGGGTTGTGATATGCATGCTTTCCTCGAACCTGGGTCCTTTGTCGCCCATCCGGATCAGCCCGATTGGGGGCTGGGTCAGGTACAATCGGTGATCGGCGACCGGATCACCGTGAATTTCGAACATGCCGGAAAAGTGGTTATCGACGGCAAACAGATCAGCCTGCTGCCCGAACCACCCCCCGGCTAAACCACTATCCCAAGCGCTGGTTAATGAAGTCCTAAAGCGTTTCGGGATAAACCTGAGACAAAAGATTATCCTGAAACGCAGTGATAAGCCTATATGGTGTACGCGTTTCGATTTTATGTGATGTCTCAAGGTAAACTCGAAACGCTTTAATTCACCCAAAGCTAAGCCCTGCACCGACAGGCATGCAACCCTCTGCGATCTTTTATCTGGTCTCAGCTATTGCCCAGTTGCGCCGCGCCCCCGATTTGCCTATCACCGCCTGACAAGCATCTGGGGATGTCACCCGTATGAAGTATGACAAAAGCCGTCTGTCTGTACGGCTTGCCACCTCCGAGGAAGAGGTACGCGGCGCGCAACGGCTTCGCTACAAGATCTTTGTCGAGGAAATGGGGGCAAAGGCGGCCGAAGCAGATCACGACGCGCGGCTGGAAAAGGACCGCTTTGATGCGGTCTTTGATCACCTTATTCTGATCAACAAGGATATTGATGACCCGTTGGACCGGGTTGTTGGCGCGTATCGGCTGCTGCCCGATGCCAAGGCGAAGGCGCATTTCGGCTTTTACGGCACATCGGAATACGATCTGAGCCTGATCGAAAATCTTGGCCGGAACTCTGTGGAATTGGGGCGCTCCTGTATCGCTGAGGAACATCGCCGGGGGGCGGCAATGCATCTTTTGTGGAACGGGCTTGCCGAATATGTGCTGAAGCGTAAGATCGAGGTGATGTTCGGCGTTGCTTCCTTCCACGGCACCGATCCAGACGCAATCAGCCAGGCGCTCAGCTATCTGCACCACAACCATCTGGCACCGGCCGACCTTCGGGTGCGGGCCTTGGGCGATCTGGCGGTATCTATGGATCGTTTGCCGGTCGATCAGATCGACAATCCAACGGCGATGAAACAGATCCCCAGCCTGATCAAAGCCTATCTCCGGCTCGGCGGATTTGTCGGTCAGGACGCTTATATTGATCATGATTTCAACACGATAGACGTATGTCTTCTGATGGACACAACGCGCATGGTCTCGCGCTATCTGGACTACTACTCCAAGCAGGCGGATTAAGATGACGCCGACCTGGGACGGAGGTGATCCGCCGGTTTTGCCGCCGATCAGATGGTGGCAATGGGGGCTGGCAGCGCTGCGCGGGCTGACATTCGTTGTCCTGACCTATGGCCTGATCATCTTTGTCATTCTGTTCAACCTGATCGAAAAGCTGTGGCCCCTTGGCGTGGCGCAGAGCATCATTCGGTTCTGGGGCAAAATCTGCCTTTGGCTCTGTGGTTTGCGCCTCCGGCGTGTCGGCACGCCGATGCAGGGGGGCGGCGCGCTGGTGGCAAATCACTGCAGCTGGGTCGATATCTTTACGTTGCTGGCCGCGGACAGGGTGCACTTCGTCTCTAAGGCGGAGGTGGCGAAATGGCCGGTTGTGGGCATCCTTGCCCGTCAGATCGACCCGGTCTTTATCGACCGGCGGCGGTCCGGGGCAGTGAAGCACGGGCAGCAATTGCTCGACCGGCTACATGCGGGGCAGCGATTGTGCTTTTTCCCTGAAGGCACCAGCACGGATGGCTTAAGGGTTATTGATTTCAAATCAACGCTTTTCAGCGTTTTTTTAACGCCAGAACTGAAGTCAGAACTGCGCGTGCAGCCGGTCAGCATCATCTATCACCCCCGCGCCGGTCTGCCCCGTTCCTTCTTCGGTTGGTGGGGTGAGATGCCATTGGGCCCCCATGCGCTGGCGGTTCTTGCCATGTCCTATGGCAGCGAGGTCGAGGTTGTGTTTCATTCGCCCCTGCAGGCTGCGGAGTTCGATGATCGCAAGGCCCTGGCGCGGGCGTCGGAAACCGCAGTGCGGCAAGGCTTTACGGCGCAGAGCGGCGATTAAACCAGGTCGCATTTCGTGGTAAACAGATAAACGCGTCCGCTCCAAGCGGTCGCACGCGCTTTCTGGTGTCAGGTGGTTCTTACGAACTCCAAATTGCTCAAAGCAACGCGTGATAGTCGCGCAGCGCGGCAACCGGGTCCTCCGCCCCCCAAATCTCGGAGGACAGGCCGATAAAATCAGCCACCGGCGCAAGCTGGCGCAACTGATCCGGCGTCAGATCACCTTCGGCCACAACCGGCAGTTCGATCATCTGGCTCCACCAGCGGAACAGATCCGGGTCAGCCGTTTGTCCGTCACCCAAAAGATCAGACGCCCCGACCGGCCCGAACGAGACATAATCCGCCCCGATCTCTCCGGCGGTCATCCCATCGTGACGCGACGCCCCGCAAAACGCGCCAACGATCGCCTCTTTATCCAGTTCCTTGCGCGCCTCGCGGATGTGCTTGGCCCCATCCTGCAGATGCACGCCATCCAGCCCCAGCGGGCCGACAAGGCGATAATGGCTGTCGATAACAATAGGAATATCACGGGCATGGGCGATATCGCGCATCGTATCGGCGGCGCGGGCCACTTGATCCTGATCCCGCGTGGCCAATGTCAGCCGCAGGCAGGCAACGGGCGCTGCATCCAGCAGGCGCGGCAACAAATCGGCCAGACGTGCCAACTCAATAGATGGCGGTGTGGACAGGTAAATTTGCGGCTGTTCGGCCATCGGCCCCTCGTCAGATTTCCAGACCTTCTATCCAGCCATCCGCCCGTCGTCCAGCCACGGCTTTCGCTTTGCATATTGTTGCGCGGCATACTAGGTCAGATGAAAGAGTGTCCAAGGGCTGGTTGCATGGCGTTTTTTAACAAGCTGAAAGAGCGGTTGTTCAAGTCTTCCTCAAAGCTGGAGGAAGGGCTGGAAGCCTTGGTCGAAGACGGGGGCGATGCTACGCCCGATCCGACACCGGGCCTTGTTGGCCGGCTGATGGGCCGCGATGCCGGACCGCGCCGGGTGCTGGATGATGCCATGCTGGAACAGCTGGAAGAGGTCCTGATTCAGGCCGATATGGGTGTGGAAACCGCACTGAAAGTCGCTGCCAACATGGCCGAGGGGCGCTTTGGCCGCAAACTGGGCGTGGCAGAGATCAAAGACCTTCTGGCAGCAGAAGTTACTGCCCTGATCGACCCGGTTGCCAAACCGATGCCGCTTTACCCCAAACGCCCGCAAGTGGTATTGGTGGTGGGCGTCAACGGGTCCGGCAAAACCACGACAATCGGCAAGCTTGCCAGCCAGTTCAAGGCGGCGGGCAAATCTGTGGTGATCGCAGCAGGTGATACGTTCCGCGCCGCCGCCGTCGAACAACTTCAGGTTTGGGGGGAGCGCGCTGGTGTGCCGGTGATGACCGCCGGGCAGGGGTCAGACCCCGCCTCGCTGGTCTTTGACGCCATGACCCGGGCCGAGGCAGACGGCGCGGACCTTCTGATGATCGACACCGCTGGCCGCTTGCAGAACCGCAGCGATCTGATGGAGGAACTGGCCAAGATCGTCCGGGTGATCCGCAAAAAAGACCCCGATGCACCGCATAACACCCTGCTGGTGCTGGATGCGACAACCGGCCAGAACGCCCTGGAACAAGTGCGCATCTTCCGCGAGGTGGCAGACGTGACCGGTCTGGTAATGACCAAACTGGACGGCACCGCCAAGGGCGGCGTGCTTGTGGCGCTGGCCGACAAATTCGGCCTGCCAATTCATGCAATCGGGGTTGGCGAAGGCATTGACGATCTGTCACCCTTTGACCCACAGGATTTCGCCCGCGCATTGACGGGCCAGTTGGAGGACTGAAATGCGATATCTTCTTTTAGCAGCGCTTCTGCTTGCTGGCGGCGCTCAGGCGCAGGGATTGCGCCAATCGACCTGTGGCGAGTTTCTGGAACTGACCCGCCCGATGCTGAATGAGGTCGGCGTTCAGATCGCCAATATCCGCAGCTCTGTGCGTCAGGGCTGGTGTGTCTATTCAGGTATCGAAACCAATCAATCGCGTCACGCGAGCATGGTCTACACGATCGACGAGGTCCGCCTGCGCGGGGCCGGTCTGCAAAGCCTGATGGCAGAGCCTGGAACAACCGATTTCAGCCTTCCGTCTGAATTTGAAATGGAGATCGAACGTCTACGGATGATCCCCAGCACCTCGCAGGCCGGTTTCGATTACATGCTGCGCGCCCAGTCCAAGCGCAATTGGATCGACCTGCGCCTGAGAACGCTCTGGGATGCTGAAACCAAGAACTTCAAGATCGACGGTGCCGAGGCAAAATTCGCCAGTGGAGATTATATCTGGCTGGCCCTGGATGTTGATGGCGTCGATCCGTCGAAGGTCAACACCCCGCTGCCTTTGGCTGCACAGATGCGTATCAACGAAGTGGCGCTGACCGTCCAGAACACCAGTGGTGCCGTGTTCGAAGGCCTGATCCTGCCGCAGATCATGACCGCGCTGTATCAGGATTTCGAAACCCCCGAAAAAGTCGGGGAGTTCGTGCAAAAAGCAGCAACGGCTGGTCTCGCACTGGTTCCCGAGCGGGTGTTTGAAAGCGGCGCACGCGCTTCCTTGTCAAATGTCATCGCAGATATCCCCAACCCCAATGGCAAACTGGTCCTCAAAGCTGTCTTTGATGGCGGGTTAAAGGTGGATGAGGTCGAGGGTCTTCTAATGAACCCTCCGCTTGCCAATCCGCTGGAGGGACTGCCCACTAATCTGAAGATTGACGCGTTCTACGACCGCAAGCCGCTGGATTGATGGGGGACTGGATCGCCTCTGTCGAGGGGACGGAGGCCGGGCGCCATCTGGCGATGGGGCTGGCATTGATGTCGGCCGTTGCCCATGCAGTCTTTGGCGCGTTGCAGAAGGGGCGGCATGATCCGTGGCTGACGCGCGGCTCTATCGACCTTTGGATTGCTGTCATGGCTTTGCCAATGGCGCTGTTTCTGGTGCCATGGCCACGCGGTGTTGAATGGGCCTTTCTGGCCGGGGCGGTTGTGATCCACTTCATTTACAAGGTTCTGATGGCGGCGGCTTACAGCCGCGCTGCCTATACCGTGGTTTACCCGGTTGTGCGCGGCACCGGGCCGCTGGCCACCGTGGCCTTTGCGGCCCTCGTATTTCAGGAGCACTTCGCTTTGATGCAATGGTTCGGGGTGGCCCTGTTGTCAGGGGGTATTCTGGCGCTGGCCTGGGTCAATCTGCATGGTGCGCGCGTCGACCGGGCCGGGTTGAAAATCGGCCTGACCCTGGCGCTGATTGGTGGTCTGACTGTGGCGCTTTATACCATCTATGATGCCTATGCGATCCGCGCGACGCCCGACCCCTTCACCTTTCTGGCCTGGTTCTTCTTACTAACTGCCCTTGATTTCCCCCTGATCGGGCTTTACCGCCTGCGCAGGATGGACAACCCACCGGCGCTGCCGCCGCTGATGCTGCGCGGCGTAATCGGGGGCATGATCGCCTTTCTGTCATTTGGCGGTGTCATGCTGGCCACACGCCTTGATAAGGTGGGGGAGGCTGCGGTGCTGCGCGAAACCTCGGTCGTGTTTGCGGCAATCATCGGCGGCGTGTTTTTGAAGGAACATGTGGGTGTGACCCGCGCGGCGCTGATGGTTGTGATCGCCTTGGGCGCAGTGGTGGTGGAATTCGGGGGCTGAAAGCATTACGTCATTTCGCAAAGACCTGAACCCAGGTCTGCAAGGAACCGAAAATAGGTGAGGCGTATGAGTGAGACTAAGAAACCTGCATGGATCAAACCGGCGCTGGAATTCGGCCCGATCCTGATTTTCTTTCTGGCCTATCGCTTTGCCCCCATTGAGCCGGGCGCAACCGATGAGGCGCGGCAGCTATCGCAGGTCCTGTTTGCGACAGCGGTGTTCATCCCGATTATTCTGGCCTCGCTCGCGCTGTCCTGGTGGCTTTTGAAAAGCCTGCCCAAGATGGCGATCCTGACAGCGGTGGTCGTGGTGGTGTTCGGCGGCCTGACCCTATGGCTGCGCGATGACACATTCATCAAGATGAAGCCGACGATCATCTATCTGATATTTGCAGCGGTCCTGGGGTTCGGATTGATGCGCGGCCAGTCCTATCTGGCGTATATGCTGGAAAGTGCGCTGCCGCTTAGCCATGAAGGGTGGATGACCTTTACTAAGCGCTTCGCCCTGATGTTCGTCGGGCTGGCCGTCGCGAATGAGGCGGTATGGCGTTTGACCAGCACCGACACATGGGTGAATTTCAAAACCTTCGGCCTGCCGGTGCTGATGATGGCGTTCATGCTATCCCAGGCGAAATTGTTTTCCGAGCATATGGAATAGCAAGAGGAAGAGGACGTCTGAGGTTAAGGCCAAGTGCTGATCCGAGCATCGGCGAGCCGTGGCGCGGCGATCCGAAGGTCTTAAGGTCGCTTTATCCCCGCCACCGGCGCGCACCACCCATTCAACGCACAAAGGCCAAACCAATCGCCGTGCCGACGGGACGGCTCGGCGATGCGCGGCGGCCTTCGGCCTTTGCTCAGCGCAGGCACGCCGCAGGTTTCAGGCCAACTGCGCCAGCGCGTGACGTTTCTTTCCAGCGCTGAGCTTTACCGGCTCGGCAAAGGCACCACGGGTCAGCATCAGCCCGGCATCCGTCACCGGCTCATCATTTACCCGCGCGCCGTTCCCCGCGATCAGCCGCTTGGCTTCCCTGCCGGATGGCGACAACCCGGAGCGCACAAATAGCTGCACAACCGAAATCCCCGCCTCGCCAAAATCAGCCTCGCTTAGGGCCAGCACGGGCAGATCATCGCCGACGCCACCTTTTTCAAAAACATCCCGTGCCGTAGCCTCAGCCGTGGTCGCCGCATCGGCCCCGCGGCACAGGGCCGTCACCTCATTGGCCAGCCGGATCTTGGCCTCATTGATTTCCTGACCTTCCAGCGCGCCCAGATGCTCGCATTCCTCAATCGGCAATTCGGTGAACATCTTCAGGAACTTGCCAACATCGGCGTCATCCACATTCCGCCACCACTGCCAGAAATCATAAGACGACATCATGTCTTCGTTCAGCCAGACAGCCCCATCTGCCGATTTGCCCATCTTTTTGCCATCGGCCCGGGTGACCAGCGGTGTGGTCAGACCATAGGCCTCGCTCGCCTCAACGCGCCGGATCAGATCCGCGCCCGAAACGATATTGCCCCACTGATCCGAGCCGCCCATCTGCAGCACACAGCCATGGCGGCGATGCAGTTCCAGATAGTCATAGGCCTGCAGCAGCATGTAGTTGAATTCGATGAAGCTCAGCGCTTGTTCCCGGTCCAGCCGCGATTTCACACTTTCAAAGGCCAGCAGGCGGTTGATGGTGAAATGCTTGCCGATATCGCGCAGGAAATCGATATAGCCCAGCTTGTCCAGCCATTCAGCATTATTGACCAGCGGGCTGTCGGTCGGACCATCCCCGTAAGAGATATAATTGGCAAAAACCTGGCGGATGCCGTCAGCATTCTGGTTGATCTGATCCACCGTCAGGATCTTGCGCATCTCATCCTTGCCGGACGGATCGCCTACCTTCGTTGTGCCGCCGCCCATCAGCGTGATCGGCCGGTGCCCGGTTTTCTGCATCCAGCGCAGCAGCATGATCTGCACCAGATTGCCGATATGCAAAGAGGTGGCCGTCAGATCGAACCCGATATAACCCGTGACCGGTCCTGCCATCAGTTTTTCATCCAGGCCCTCAAGGTCCGTGCAGTCCTGTACGAAACCGCGGGCCGAAATCTCGCGCAGAAAGTCGCTTTTGGGGATGTAGGTCATTGCGCCGGTCCGTTGCTTGGTTAAGTCTGCGAGGATGTATCGCCATTAAAGGCGGAAGGGAAGGGTATGGACGCAATCTGGGCGCTTGGACTAATGAGCGGGACCTCAATGGATGGGATTGACGGGGCAACACTGCTGACCGACGGGGTTGAGATCGGGGCTTTTGGCCCCAAACACTTCCTGCCCTTTGCGCCAGAGCAGACGGCGGTGCTGCGCGCTGTGCTGGGGTCCTGGCCCGAAGACGATCTGGGGGAAGCACCTGCGCTTGTTCAGGCTTTGCATGAAGAGGCCGCGCAGTATTTTCCCACGGCAGATGTGATCGGGTTTCATGGCCAGACATTGGCGCATGATCCGGGCGCACAGCGCAGTCATCAACTTGGCGATGGTGCAGCCTTGGCGGATGCACTGGGCAAGACCGTGGTGTGGGATTTCCGCAGCGCCGATCTGGCCTCGGGCGGGGAAGGGGCACCGCTGGTGCCGGTGTTCCACTTTGCCCTGGCACAAATGCTAGGGCTGTCAGAGCCGGTGGCCTTCCTGAATATCGGCGGGGTCGCGAATGTCACATGGGTCGACCCGCGCGTGGCACGGGCCGAAGCCGAGGGGGCGATGCTGGCCTTTGACACCGGGCCCGGCAATGCCATGATCAATGATTTTCTGAAACAACGACTGGATGCGGAGTTTGATAAGGATGGCGCACTGGCCGCAGAGGGGCAGGTGGATCTAGGCATTGTTGAGGGTGCTCTGTCTCATCCCTATTTTGACAGAGTACCGCCCAAATCTCTGGATCGGGACGATTTTAAGGAAGTGCTGGAACGTGTTGGCCCGCTGTCGACGGAAGATGGCGCTGCGACCCTGACAGCCGTGACCGCTGAAAGCATCGTGCTGGCCGCCCGGCATATGCCCGAACCTCCTTCGCGCTGGTTGATTTGCGGCGGCGGGCGGCACAATGCCACGATCATGGCCATGCTGGCAGCGCGCACGAATGCCCCGGTTGACCCGGTTGATGTGTTGGGGCTGGATGGCGATATGCTCGAGGCGCAGGCCTTTGCCTATCTGGCGGTTCGGGTCTTGCGCGAATTGCCCACTTCGTTTCCATCGACCACAGCCGCACGGTTGCCGGTTTGCGGTGGGCGGGTCAGCCAAAGCGTGGTCTGACCCGGGATTGTGCCATGGTGGGTTTCACCCACCCTACAAATGCACCAGGTCCCATGTAGGGTGGGTGAAACCCACCATCCATCAGAACTCTTCCGATCCGCGCTGATAGCTCTTGGCAAGGTTGCCAAAGCGCGTGAAGCGCCCTTCAAAGGACAGCTCAACCGTGCCGATCGGACCATGCCGCTGCTTGCCGATAATGACCTCGGCCTTGCCATGGACATTGGCCATCTCATCCTGCCATTTCATCATGGCTTCGGTGTCATGATCGCCGGGCTTTTCGCGCTCCTTGTAGTATTCCTCCCGGAACACGAACATCACCACATCCGCATCCTGCTCGATCGAGCCCGACTCTCGCAGATCTGACAATTGCGGTCGTTTGTCATCCCGCTGTTCAACCTGACGCGACAGCTGGGACAGGGCGATCACCGGAATGTTCAGCTCCTTGGCAATCGCCTTCAGCCCTTGTGTAATCTCCGACACCTCGTTCACCCGGCTGTCTTTGGCCGTGGCTGGTCGGACCAACTGCAGGTAGTCGATGATCAGCACATCCAGCCCATGGGTCCGCTTCAGCCGCCGCGCCCGCGCTGCCAACTGGCTGATCGGCAGGGCGGCGGTGTCGTCAATGTAAAGCGGGCAGGCTTCCAATGCCTTGGCGGCCTCGACAAAGCGGCGGAACTCATCCTCGCTCATGTCGCCGCGCCGGATCTGCTCGGATGGTACTTCGGCGGCCTCTGACAGGATACGCGCGGCCAATTGTTCCGATGACATCTCCAGCGAGAAGAACCCGACAACACCGCCCTCAATGGACCCTTCTGACCCATCCGGCCGTTTGCCTTGTTTCCGCGCCTTGGCCACATTGAACGCGATATTCGTCGCGAGCGAGGTTTTCCCCATCGAGGGCCGTCCCGCAAGGATCAGCAAATCAGACTGGTGCAGGCCGCCCAGTTTCTTGTCCAGATCCATCAACCCGGTCGAGACGCCAGCAAGCCCGCCATCGCGCTGATAGGCGGCATTGGCGACATTCACCGCCTCGGTCACCGCTTTCAGAAAGCTTTGAAAGCCTTTGTCAACGTTGCCCTGTTCCGCCAGAGAATACAGCTTCTGTTCAGCCTCGACGATCTGCTCGCGTGGCTCGCTTTCCACATCGACTGTGCCGGCTTTGGACGCAATTTCATGGCCTATGCCGATCAGGTTGCGGCGGATGGCCAGATCGTAGACCAGTTGCGCATAGTCCCGCACCGCGTAGGAGGAGGTCGCAGCCCCCGCCAGCCGCGCCAGATACGCCGGACCGCCCAGTTCCTGCAGCCCCGGGTCATCTTCGAAGAAGGCCTTAAGCGTCACTGGCGAGGCCAGTGCGTTTTTCTGGATGCGTCGCGCCGCGACCTCAAAGATGCGGGCATGGACCGGGTCGTAGAAATGCGACTCGGTGACGATAGCCGCGACCCTGTCATAGACATCGTTATTTGTCAGCAGCGCGCCCAGAAGCGCCTGTTCTGCCTCAATATTATGCGGAAGGCCGGTTGCCTGTTCGTCGATATTGCTGGACCCGTCTGCCATTTTGTCCCCTTTTTATGCGACGCTTATAGCCCAGTGCGATGGCAATTGCGCTGTGGAACAGTGTGGATTGTGGGGACAGATCGAAATTTCTTTGCACAGGTGTCAATCGGTGACACGCAGCGCCTCGTAACTGACCATGACATGGCGCTGATAGGTCGGGCGGTCTGTCAGATGGTCGTAATAGCGGCGCAGGTTCGGCAGGTCGGCGCGGGTGATATCCATATCGTAGTATCTGAACAGCAGATGGCCCAGCTGGATATCGGCCGGGGTCAGGTTTGCACCTGCAAGCCAGCGTTGCTGGCCAAGCTGCGCCTCGGCGATTTTTAGTGTGTTATGAAGCGCGTCCAGCGCCGCGGTGATCGCGGCCGGGTCCTGCTGCGATGGGGCGGTGCGCACCACGCGCCAGAAGATCGGCACGGTGAAACGCGGGCAGAGGGTCGTCTTGACCCATTCCGCCCATTTATCGACCTGGGCGCGGGCGGCGGGGTCCTTGGGCCAAAAGGTATCATCGCCATATCGCGCGGCGAGGTAGCGGATGATCGCGGCACTTTCAAAGATTGGCGGATCACCGCCATCGACCAGAACCGGGACCAGGCCATTCGGGTTCATTTGGCGAAAGTCATCCGTTTCGGTGCCGCCAAAGCGGTGACCGATATCCAGCCGCTTATGCTCAAGGTTCAGTTCCCCGACACACCACATGACAGCTTGAACGTTGGAACTATCTGCGCGCCCATAGATGGTCAGCATAGGTTAATCCGCCTCGCGCTCTGCAATACCCCTTGATGCAGTACATACACAGCAGCGAAGGGACTGCACAAGACAGACCCGCTCGGGGGGGCTGTCAAGTCTGTCCAATATCATCAAGCGCGGGCCGCCTCGTCACCTGCAGATGTCTGCACGACACCTTGGCGTTCTTTGTGGCATCATGAAGCTGCGCGCAGTGCATCCTCAGCAGGGTCAGGGGCAAGGGTCAGCTTGGCCATATCCTGACGAAGAGATTGCATGGAGGCGACGAGTTTCAGCGCCACATCATGGGTGCGCTCGGCCCCTTCCGCATTGGCCTGGGTGACCATGTCAATCTCGCTGACAGCGCGAGAGATTTCCTTGGTGGTGTCGGATTGCTCGCGGCTGGCCGATTGAACTGACGCGACCATGCTGCTGAGTTCGGAAATGGAATTCTGGATCTCTTCCAGCGCGTCGCCGGTCTTTTTCACCATATCCACGCCGCTTGTCACACCGGCGGCACTTTCGCGGATCAACTCGCTGATACTGGTTGCCGCTTCCGAGGAGCGTTGCGACAGGGTTCTGACCTCGGATGCGACCACGGCAAACCCTTTTCCAGCCTCGCCCGCGCGCGCAGCCTCGACCGCGGCATTCAGGGCCAGAAGGTTGGTCTGGAACGCGATGGATTCGATGACCGTGATGATTTCGGTGATCTTGTTAGAGCCGGCTTGTATCTGTACTACCGCCCCGATGGCCTGCTTTGCGGTTTCTGATCCGCTCTCGGCCTTGCCGGTGACGTCCTTGGCCAGGGTTTCGGCTGTTTGCATGGCAGACGCGGTTGAGGCTGCCGAAGACGACATCTGTTCCAGAGCCGCACTGGTCTCTTCAAGGGCGGCTGCCTGAGATTGACTGCGGTCCGAGAATTCCTTGGCCGTGCGTTCCAGTTCACCTGCGGCCCCATCAGCGGACTGAGCGCTATGATCTGCGCCATTCAGAATTTGGGACAGCATGGCGATGGCCGATTGCGCCGTGGCCGCAAGCTCCCCAAAGCGGCCTTGCATGGCGCTGTCCATCTTATGGGTCAGATTGCCAGCGCGGATCGCCTCGAAACTGGCTTCAATTTCGCTGAAGGCCCGGTCCAGATCCTGCATCAGGATGTTGATTTGCTGACATACAGCACCGTTCGCGTCGTCCATTCCCGCCGTATCGGCGCGGGCGCTGAAATCCCCGGTTGCGGCACGATCCGCGACCAACCCGATCTGCTCGCCCATTTTGGCAATGCTGCGCTGCGCGGCTTCGCGCGCCGCTTCGGTTTCACGGCGCTCTTCATCCAGACGGTGCATGCGCAAGGTGGCCTCGCGGAAGCGTTCTGCATGAGTTGCCAGATCACCGAATTCATCCTTCTTGCCGATCCCCGAAATGGTCACTTCCAGATTTCCGCCAGCCAGATCCGACATGGTGTCCGTAATTGCACGCAATGGGTGCAGAATGCGTGACCGGGTGCGCAGGAAGGAAAAGCCGGTAAAGCACAGCATCAGAACCAGTGAACCAACCAGCATGGCCTTGGCGATCAAGGTGCTGCGTTCCAGACTTGCGATCCCGTCGATAAAGCGCTGCTCCATCGCGATGAAAAACTTGTTCACCGGGGCCATGATCTCTGCCTTGTAGATATGGTATTGCTTTGAATGCATCAAATCGCGGGCCAGCTTCATATCCGGCTCAGCCTTGATGGTGTAATTCCCCTTTTCATCCGCAAACAGGCCCTTGACGGCATGCATCGCCTGCACTTCCAGATTGACCAGACCGTCGGAGTTCGCCTGTGCTTCGGCCAGAAGGGCGAATTCGTTTTCGGTAAAGCCCAGATCCTTCATCAGATCTGATAACGATCGGACAACCGTCGTGCGCGCCGGGACAGGCTGGTCCGCTGCAACAAAATCCCAATAGATGCGGTTGTAATTCGCTGGGCGGGGGGCTTCGCCATTTCGGATGGCAAGGATTTCATTATACTGCGCCTCGTAAGAGGGGTCCGCAGTGATCACATATGTGCGTGCCAGCCGGGTCAGATCATCCGAGCTTTGCCGCAACTCATCCGCCAGCAGATACGACTCATATCGCCGCTGATCCAGCGCGGCGGCCTGCGTATAAAAGTGAAGCGCAGCAGCTGCGGCCACAAGACAGACGGTGCTAAGTCCGATGATGACCAGCGACTGAAGCGAGGCATAACCCTGGATGCGATGAAGATTGCGGAACATTTTGAAATCCTGCGCTGAGCGTTTCGGCACAGGACTAGGCCGCGGAGTGTTAAAGTTCGGTATGCGCAGGCTGCCCGGGGCTTCAGCAGGTTGCCCGGGGCTTCAAAAGGTGCTTAAAATTGTCCGCAAATCAGCCCCGGGCTGACGCCGTGCATCGCGATTTTCCCGCTATAACAACCGGCTGACGATCTCGGTCGTATCCTTCGACAAACCCGGCGTTCCAGCGATGCGGTTCAGCTGCGCCCGGGCCTTTGCCTGACGGTACTCGTCAAAATCGCGCCAGGTTTCAAACGCACCAGCCAGGCGGGCGGTGGTCTGTGGATTGACCGGATCAAGCCGGATCAGCCAATCCGCGAGCAGGCGGTAGCCCTCGCCATCGGCGCGGTGAAATCCGCCCAGGTTTCCGACAGCAAAAACACCCAGCAAGGCACGGAACCGATTGGGGTTTTGCCAGTCAAACTCAGCATGCGCCGTCAGGGCTTCGACCACCTGCACCGCCTGATCGGGCGCGGTTGCCCCGGCCTGCAGGCTGAACCATTTGTCCGTGACCAGACGATCCTTGTGCCAGGTCTGATGAAAATCCGCCAACGCGTCGGCGGCCTGACCCTTGCGGATCAAAAGGCTCAGCGCCTGCACGGTTTCGGTCATATTGTCAGCCTGTGCATACGCGGCCCGGGCGGTGTCTGCACCATCCTCCAGACGGGTGATCAGGCTCAACAGCCGCCCCCTGAGCGCGCGTTTTCCCGCAGCGTCCGCATCCGGGCTGTAGGGGCCGGGAACAGCCAGGGCCTCAAACGCGGGGCGCAAGTCCTGCGACAGACGGTCCGCCAGCGCCTCATCCAGCCGCTGCACCGCGTCATGACAAACCATCGGATCGGGCACGGCGCCAGCCGATTTTACCGCGCCAAACACCTGATCCAGACCGGGCAATGTCAGTGACAGCGCCTTAAAAGCCGGGTCCAGCCCGTTATCCGCGAACACAGCACTCATCGCGTCCAGAAACCCATCCTCGACCCCGCCGCCGCGTGTCATCCCGACCAACAGGTCAAGCGCGAAGGCCCGGCCCGCCTCATACCGGTTGAATGGGTCCGTGTCGTGGCGCATCAGAAAGGCCCGCTCCGCATTATCGGTGGGTTTGTCCAACAGAACCGGGGCCGAGAAATGCCGCAGCAGCGATGCAACCGGCCGGGCGGGCAGGGCGGTGAACGCAAAGCTCTGCTGTGCCTCGGTCAGTTCCAGCACCTGCTCTGCCAGAACCGTTCCGTCCGGGCCGATCAACGCGGTATCAACAGGGATCACCATCGGCTGCTTTTCCGCCTGTCCCGGGGTCGGTGGCACGGTTTGCGACAGGGTCAGCGTATAGGTGCCGTCCTGCCAATCCTCCTGCACAGCCACACGGGGCGTGCCCGCCTGTTCGTACCAACGCTTGAACTGCGACAGATCCCGCCCGGTGCTGTCCTGAAACACCTGCAACCAATCCTCAATCGTGCAGGCCTGCCCATCGTGACGCTCAAAATACAGATCCAGCGCCTTGCGATACGCATCTGCCCCTACAAGGCCGTGCAACATGCGGATCACCTCTGCGCCTTTTTCGTAGATAGTGGCGGTGTAGAAATTGTTGATCTCGACATATTCCGTCGGCCGCACAGGATGCGCCAGCGGCCCCGCGTCTTCCTGAAACTGGCGGCGGCGCAGCATCTGCACGTCTTCGATCCGCTTAACGGCATGGGACCGCTGATCGCCGGTGAAGTGCTGATCGCGGAACACGGTCAGCCCCTCCTTCAGGCTCAGCTGAAACCAATCGCGGCAGGTGATGCGGTTGCCGGTCCAGTTGTGGAAATACTCATGCGCAATGATGCCTTCGATCCGTTCGAAATCCGCGTCGGTCGCGGTTTCCGGGCTGGCAAGGACAAACTTGGAGTTAAAGATATTCAGTCCCTTGTTCTCCATCGCGCCCATGTTGAAATCATCCACCGCGACGATCATGAACAGATCCAGATCATATTCGCGGCCATACACCTCTTCATCCCAACGCATGGAGCGTTTCAGCGCATCCATCGCATAGGCGCATTTGCCCTCATCCCCGGGGCGGACATAGATTTTCAGATCGACCTTCCGGCCCGACGCGGTGGTGAATGTGTCGTCATACGACACCAGATCGCCCGCCACCAAAGCAAACAGATAGCTGGGCTTCGGCCAGGGGTCCTGCCACTCCGCCCAGCCATCGCCTTTGGCCACCAGATTGCCGTTTGACAGCATCACCGGCTGATCGCCCTCGATCCGCACCGTATAAGGGGCCATCACATCGGGGCGGTCGAAATAGGGGGTGATCTTGCGGAACCCTTCGGCCTCGCACTGGGTGCAATACATGCCGTTAGACATATAAAGCCCCTCAAGGGCGGTGTTTTCCGATGGGTTGATCTCCACCTCGGTTTCAAGGGTAAAGGCATGCTCCGGCACACCCGCCCAGTCGATGACAATAACCTCCCGTTCCGGAAAAACCTTGTCGATCTCTACCGGCTGCCCATCGATCTTCAGCGATAGTATCGTCATCTCTTTACTGTGCAGAACCAGATCCTCGGCCTCACGCAGCGGTGTGACCTGCAGTTTTGAGATCACACGCGTTGCCGTCGGATGCAGGCGAAACGTCAGATGCGCCGCCTTGACCTCAAAGGCGGGGGAGTGATAGTCGGCAAGGCGAGTGGTGGGCTGATCGGTCATGATGGCGTTTCCTGTTGGGGCGTCGGAACGATCTCTGACGTCCTGCGTTACGAGTGTAAATTGTCCCTATATGTATTGTAATTCAAGCGTGACAGAAGGAGACCTCCGATGAGCGCGTCCGACAACAACCCCGAACCACAACCCCAGGAGCAGAAATCCTCCGTGATGGTGATCGGACTGATCGTCTGCGCCATCCTGCTGGGACTGATCCTCTGGTTTTCCGGTGTGTTCAAAAAAGAGCCCGTAGCAGATGTTCCCGCAGCGGCTGGCGATGCCGCCGATGCGGTGACCGACGCTGCCAGTGACGCAGCTGATGCGGCCACAGATGCCGCCGATGCGGCCACGGACGCCGCCAGCGATGCGGTTGACGCAGCCACGGATGCTGTGAATGACGCCGCAGATGCCGCAACCGACGCGGCCAGCGATGCTGCAGATGCGGCTACCGACGCCGTGAATGACGCGGCTGATGCTGCAACAGACGCTGCAACCGAGGCGACCGACGCTGTAACCGATGCCGCCAGTGACGCGGCAGATGCCGCCACTGATTCAGTGAACGACGCAACCAACGCGGCGTCGGATGCCGCCAGCGATGCAGCGGACGCGGCCAGCGATGCCGTGAATGATGCCACCGGTGCAGCAACAGACGCCGCCAGTGATGCGGCCGATGCCGCAACGGACGCAGCAAGTGATGCAGCTGATACGGCTACGGATGCTGCGACCAACGCTGCCGATGCTGCAACAGATGCGGCTAGCGATGCGACCGAAGCTGCCACAGACGCTGCCAGCGGCGCCGCTGATGCAGCAAGTGATGCGGCTGATACAGCGACGGATGCGGCCACTGGCGCGACCGATGCTGCTACGGACGCCGCCAGCGACGCGGCTGATGCGGCCACCGACGCCGCGACGGATGCCGCCAGCGATGCCGCAGAGGCGGCGACCGATGCTGTGAATGATGCAACGGACGCAGCAACCGACGCGGTCGAGGACGCAACCCGTGCGCTGCAAAACGGCGAACAGCCAGCCGTGCCCGGAACCGAAGCCCCGTCAACCGGCGACTAACGCCGGACCACCTTGAAAAACGCGAAACCCGTCGGCGAAATCCGGCGGGTTTCGTTTTGGAAATTGCCTTTCCGACCCGAAAATCCTAGACAGTTTTCGAATACCTTTCGGAAGGCCAAGACCCATGCAACAGCGCGTTGAATTGAATGGTCTGCAAGTCGCAGATAAGTTAAAATCCTTTATCGAAGATCGGGCCTTGCCAGGCACCGGCGTGGCCGCCGACAGCTTTTGGTCCGCACTGTCCGCGCTGATCAGCGACCTCGCCCCGAAGAACAAAGCGCTGTTGGACAAACGCACCGCGATCCAGACGCAGATCGACGACTGGCACAAGGCGCGCAAGGGCCAGCCGCATGATGCCGCCGCCTATGAGGCGTTCCTGCGTCAGATCGGCTATCTGCTGCCCGAAGGCTCGGATTTCCAGATCGAAACCCAAAACACCGACCCCGAGATTGCCCTGACCCCCGGTCCGCAGCTTGTGGTGCCGGTGATGAACGCGCGCTACGCCCTGAACGCCGCCAATGCCCGCTGGGGCAGCCTCTATGATGCGCTTTACGGCACAGACGCGTTGGGCGATCTGCCTGCCGGTGGTGGCTATGATGCGGCGCGCGGCGCACGGGTGATTGCCTGGGCCAAGGCGTTTCTGGACGAAGCCGCGCCGCTAAGCGGGGCCAAATGGGCCGATGTGACCGGCATCAAAGCTGGTGCGACGCTGGAGCTGACCACCGCCAATGGCGCAACCGAACTGGCTCGCCCAGACCAGTACAAAGGCCACGCCGAAAACGGCGACTGGCGTCATATCCTGCTGGAAAACAACGGCCTCAAGATCGAAATTTTGCTCAATGCAGACCACGAAATCGGCAAGGATGACCCGGCACATATCGCCTCGGTCAATCTTGAGGCCGCCGTCTCGGCGATCATGGATTGCGAAGACAGCGTCGCCGCCGTCGATGCCGAGGACAAGGTGCTGGCCTATGGCAACTGGCTGGGCCTGATGAAGGGCGATCTGACCGAAGAGGTTAGCAAGGGCGGCAAAAGCTTCACCCGCAAGCTTTACGACGATTTCACCTATACCGCGCCCGATGGCAGCGCATTTGACGTCAAATGCCGCGCCCTGATGCTGGTGCGCAATGTCGGCCACCTGATGACCACGCCCGCCATTCTGGACGCCGCTGGCAATGAGGTGCCTGAGGGGCTGCTTGATGCCATGGTTACGGTGCTCTGCGCCATGCACGACCTGCAGAAAACCGGCGGCGCCCGCAACTCCGTCAAGGGCTCGGTCTATGTGGTCAAACCCAAGATGCACGGCCCCGAGGAAGTTGCATTCGCCGATGAGATTTTCACAAGGGTAGAGGCCGCCCTTGGCCTGCCGCAAAACACCGTCAAGATCGGCATCATGGACGAGGAACGACGCACCACCGTCAACATCAAGGAATGCATCCGCGCCGCAAAGAACCGGGTGGCCTTCATCAATACCGGGTTCCTCGATCGCACGGGCGATGAAATTCACACCTCAATGGAAGCAGGGGCGATGATCCGCAAGGGCGACATGAAAGCCGCCGCCTGGATTTCCGCCTATGAGGATTGGAATGTTGATATCGGTCTGGCCTGCGGCCTGCGCGGCAAAGCGCAGATCGGCAAGGGTATGTGGGCGATGCCGGATCTGATGCAGGCGATGCTGGAGCAAAAGATCGGCCATCCAAAATCCGGCGCCAACTGCGCTTGGGTGCCCAGCCCCACCGCCGCCACCCTGCATGCCACACATTACCACAAGGTCGACGTTCTGGCCCGCCAGGAACAGATCGCCGCCGGTGGCCGCCGCGCGCAACTGTCCGACCTGCTGACCATCCCAGTGGCGGATGGCCATAACTGGTCCGAGGACGAGGTGCGCGAGGAACTGGAAAACAACGCCCAAGGCATCCTCGGCTATGTCGTCCGCTGGGTCGATCACGGCGTCGGCTGCTCCAAAGTGCCCGATATCAACAATGTCGGGCTGATGGAGGATCGCGCGACCTGCCGGATCTCCTCGCAACATATCGCCAACTGGCAGCATCACGGCGTGGTCAGCGAGGATCAGGTGACCGAGGTATTCAAACGCATGGCCGCTGTGGTCGATCAGCAGAACGCCAATGACCCGGCCTATCACCCGATGGCCCCCGGCTTTGACGGCATCGCCTTCCGCTCTGCGCTTGATCTGGCGCTGAAAGGGGCCGCGCAGCCCTCTGGCTACACCGAACCGCTCTTGCATAAGGGCCGCCGCGAATTGAAAGGATCCTGACATGGCCGGTATTTCCCTGAACAAAGCCCGCCAGATCATCCGCGCCACCCGCGCCAAGGGCCGCGAGATGGAGCTGAAACCCCTCTCGGTCGTGGTGCTGGATGATGGCGGCCATGTCGTCGCTTTTGAACGCGAGGACGGCGCATCCCCGGGCCGCTTCGCCATCGCCCATGGCAAAGCCTACGGCGCAGTGATGCTGGGTATGGCTGGCGGCGCGCAGATGGCGCGTGCCGAACAGCAGGCCTCTTTCATGAACGCCGTCAACGGCCTGTTCGGCGGCCAATGCGTCCCGGTCCCCGGCGGCGTGCTGGTCCGCAACAGCCGCGGTGCCGTCATTGGTGCTGTTGGCGTGACCGGCGACACCTCGGACAATGATGCGGCGGCGGCCAAAGCCGGGGTCGAATCAGCCGGATATCAGGCGGAAATCTGAAGGCAGAGCGCGCCTGACTGGCCTGCCTGAATTTGGTGGCATTGATTACGCTGCAGACCGTGAATTTATTCTTGGGAATCTAACAAATTCCCAAGAAAATCTGCCCGCGTTGCCTGGCTGCATATGTCATTGTAATTATTTGCACTTTTGCAAGAATTAACCCACTCGCTGCTGTTGACGCTAGGACAGCTTTTGCTGTTGATCCTTGGGATGCCTAGTGGCGTCTAAATCAATAGAGTGAGTGAGTACCTATGAAAAAACTGATGATGAGTGCGGCCGTCATCGCGTCGACCGCGATCCCGGGCGTCGCGCAGGCCGAGGATTGGTATGCCAGCGTCTTCGCCGGTACGTCTTTTGTCCCGTCGATCGATACGGATTTTTACGGCCAGAATGTCGAGCATGAATTCGATCTCGCTACACGGTCGGCCTGACCCTTGGCCGTCGCTTTAACCCGAACCTGCGCGGTGAGGTGGAACTGTCCTATGCCAGCTATCAGGGCGACGACGTTTTATATAATGGTAGCTTTAGCGACAACACCGATGGCACCGCCTCAACCACCTACCTGCTGGCCAATGTGTGGTATGACTTCAAGGCTGTCGGTGGCACCGGCATCAGACCCTATGTCGGCGGCGGTGTTGGCGGTGTGATGCTGCAAACGGACACGACTTTCGGCGGCAATACCTTCGGCTACGGTGACACCGATTTCGGCTTTGCCTATCAGGCCGGTCTTGGGGTTCTCTATCCGTTGGGCCGCGGCTCTCTCAATATCGGTTATCGCCTGAAAGGCGCTTCAGGCATGGATATTGACGATAATGATGGCGGCGGTGTGTATGAGCGCGCGAACTACCTCAGCCATACACTACAAGTCGGTTACATGATCAACTTCTGAACCGTGCCAATGGTCTTGCCCCAGGTGATGGGGCAGGGCTAAATGTTCAGATGAAAAACCAGCTCGATACCCGCAAACGCCTGCCTGCGTCTGACGTTGCCCTTGTGCTTAATCAGGGCATCGCGGCGCAAAAGGCCGGTGACTTCCGGCGTGCGGAATTCCACTATCAGACCGTGCTCAGGGATCACCCCAAGGATCCCGATGCCCTCTCACTTCAGTCCACATTGGCGATGGAGGCGGGCAAGCTCGAGCTGGCGGTTCAGATGCTGCGAAAAGCCCTGAAACAACGTCCCAGAGAGCCTGTTTTCCTGCACAATCTGGCCGGTGCGCTGAACAAGCAAGGCAAGTCTAAGCAAGCCCTTGACCACCTGAACAAGGCGCTGAAAGCCAAGCCGGATTTTGTCGGTGCCCCTTGTCACCCTCTGCGACGTGCATCGCAATCTGGGCAACTCGGCCGAGGCCCTGACCGCCATAGAACGCGCCACAGAACTGGCCCCGGATGACCCGGCGATTGCCGCCTCGCTCGGCGAGGTGCTGGTCGAACGGGGCGAGATGGAGCGGGCGACCGCGCTGTTCCGGGTGATCGACACAGGCGATCCGAAGATCAGAACACAGGCGCTGGTCGGCCTGGCCGCGGCTCATAAGTTCAAGGCTGAGGATCCGGAACCCGCGCAGATGGACGATCTGACCCGCAGCGGCACCCGCAGCATGCCGATGCGTCAGGCCCTGCTCTATGCAACCGGAAAGGCGTTTGCGGATCAGAAAGACTATGCCAAGGCGTTCGAGTGGTTCAGCACCGCCAAGCAGGAGGCCCGCGTTGCCTTCGATATAGAGTCGCACGCCGCCGCCTTCGAAGCCCTGCGCAAGACATTTACCCGCGACTTCGTGCAAACGCATCAGGCCAAGGGGAACACCAGCGACCGGCCCGTCTTTATCGTCGGCATGCCCCGGTCCGGGACCACATTGACTGAACAGATCTGCGCCAGCCATCCGCAGGTGACCGGCGCGGGGGAGCTGCGCACCATGCGCAAACTGGCCAATGAGGTCGGCTTTGGCGACGCTGACCAAACCAAGTTTGGCCAGATGGTTGCCGGTGCATCCCCCGCGCAAATCAAAAAACTGGCCGAGGCGTATCTGACCGTCCTCAAAACCCATTCGCGCACAGCGTCGCGGGTCGTCGACAAGATGCCCCATAACTATGAATTGCTAAAGCGTTTCGCGATAAACCTGAGACAAAAGATTATCCTGAAACGCAGTGATAAGCCTATATGGTGTACGCGTTTCGATTTTATGTGATGTCTCAAGGTAAACTCGAAACGCTTTAGGCCTTATCGCGATACTGTTTCCCAATGCCCGGGTGATCCATTGCCAGCGCGATGCGCTGGACACCTGCATCTCCTGCTACACACATAACTTTTCCGACGCCCATGCCTATAACGCCGACCTGACCGTGCTGGGGCGGTATTACGCGGAATATCACAATCTGATGACCTATTGGCAGGACACACTGCTCCTTCAGATGATCACCTCCTCCTATGAAGAGCTGGTCTCGAACCCCGAGCCGCAGATCCGCCGCATCGTCGATTTTTTGGGTCTCGACTGGGACGACACCTGCCTGCGGTTCTTTGAAACCGACCGTCTGGTCTCGACCCCGTCCCGCTGGCAGGTCCGGCAGCCGATCTATACATCCTCGACCAAATCCTGGCGCAGATATGGCGGTCAGATCGCGCCGCTGGTCACAGCGCTCGGACCCCTGGCGGTGATCGACTGAAAGCCGGGTAGCGAAGAACCACCCGCAAGAGACAGTTTTCTTTTTGCGGCGAATGTCTAAGGTGGCGAAAACTGCTGAGGAAAGGCATTCAAATGGCGCGGCCCGTTGTCGGTATCATCGGTAACTCTTATCTCATCAATGATCAGTATCCGGCTCAGGCCGTGGGCATCCACAACATCGATGCCGTGGCCGAGGTGACAGGGGCGATCCCGTTGTTGATCCCGGCACTGCCCGGCGCGTCAAGCGTGACAGAACTGCTGGATATCTTTGATGGCTTTGTGCTGCCCGGCGGACGGCCGAATGTCCATCCGGAGTTCTACGGCCACGCCCCGACCGAGGCACATGGCGCTTTCGACCGCAACCGCGATGAACTGGTGCTGCCGCTGATCCGCGAATGCGTGCAGCGCGCCGTCCCGATCCTTGGCATCTGCCGCGGCTTTCAGGAATTCAACGTCGCCTTTGGCGGCACCCTGCACCCGGAAATCCGCGATCTGCCAGGCCGGATGAACCACCGCATGCCCCCCGATGGCACGCTGGAAGAAAAGTTTGAGCACCGCCACACCGTCGCCCTGACCCCCGGCGGCCGCTTTGCCCGGATCTTCGGCGCGGATGAGGTGCTGGTCAACTCGCTGCACGGGCAGGGGATCGACACCCCCGGTGCCCGGGTGATCGTCGAGGGACACGCCCCCGATGGCACGCACGAGGCGATCCATATCGACGACGCCCCCAGCTTTGCGATGGCGGTGCAATGGCATCCTGAATGGAACGCCGCAGCCGATCCGGTGTCGCGCCCCCTCTACGAAGCCTTCGGCCGGGCGCTGAAGGGCGAGGCGCTGGCAAAAACCGCATAAAGGAACTTTCTCATGCTGCCTTTTATTGAGTTTTTCAACTATGGGGTGATGTATGATTTGACTAAATGACGTACAAACGTATATATACTATACATTTTCATACATCATATAGTACTTTTATTTATATATTTTGTTAAATTTGTTTCAGAAGAAAGCGTTCATAGCCCCCGCATAAACAGGGGTAAACCGCGATGAAAAACACATAATAAGAAGCGCTGTAATCTTTGGCCTGGGCTTTCTAGTGCTATTCGCATTGCGATTGGGCTACGGCTATATCACCCAACCAAATGGCCAGCTCATTCATGGCTCCCAGGGCCTCTACCAAAGCAATGTCGGCTATGATTTCGCACTCAACCGCAGGAACTATGCCGGCCAGAAAGGCGGAGCAAAAGGTGGCATCAACAGCGCCGGACCGCTCTCTGTCGATCAGCGGTATGAGAAAATCGCAACCCTTGGCATGACCTCCGGCACATTTACAGAGGATGAGGCCAGCGTGCGTCAGATCGCCAAGGACGTCGAGGCGCTTATCCAGCACGAACAAGCCTATGGCCTGACCGGGCAGCGGCGCTTGCAGCTGGCGCTTGGTGTGCCGCCCGAAGCGTTTGACGACACGATTGTAAAGATCCGGGAAATCGGAAATCTCGTCAGCTTTCAGGTTAACAAGACCGACAAAACCAACGAATACCGCGCCTTGCTGGCCAAACAGGAAAGCCTTGAAAAATCCCGCGATAACCTGGCCGAACTGAAAACCCGCAAGGCCAATATCCGGGACCTATCCGCGATCGAGAACCGGATCCTAGAGCTTGAAAACCAGATCCAGGCGCTTGGCGTTTCGGTTGGTGAGTTTGACAGCGAGTTTGAGTTCGTCACCATCAAAATGACGCTGACAGAGGTCGGGCCGAAGCAATTCACCCATATCTCGCTCATTCATCGCAGCAAGGTTGCGTTCGAATGGGCCGTCAAAGCGATCCTGATGCTGACAGCCGGTTTCTTCTTTCTGACATTCGGCCTGATGATGCTGACGGTTCTTTTCCGCTTTGCGCGTCAGATGCTCGATACAGCCGACACCAGCTAACCGGGCTTGCCTTTTAGGACAAGGCGCTGAAAACTGTCGGAATGAGGATCCGTATTCGTTTGATATCATGTGCACTGGCTGCGTGTCTTGCAGCCTGTGCGCCCGTGCTCATCGAAGAGGGGCCAACAGCAGGGGGAACATCCGGCCCCCGGTCCACGCAGAAGGCTGTGCCGACGCGCGGGTCTGGCAGCGCCACGGCTTCGTTCAACCGGGCGGTGGCGCGGATCGAGCCGGTGGCCGAAACCATGTGCCGCCAGCGCTATACCAATGCCCGCCGCAGCCAATGCGACTTTGCCTTTCGCATCAGTCAGGACCCGCGGCTGGGCGAAAACGCGTTTCAATCCATCGGCCCCGACGGACGGCCAAGGGTGACCTTCACGCTGTCGCTGTTGCGTGCACTGGGCAATGACGATGAGGTCGCCTTCATCCTGGGCCACGAGGCTGCCCATCACATCGAGGGGCATCTGGCCCGCTCCGCCACACGCAGTCAGCTGGGCGCTTTGCTGCTGGGCGGTCTGGTCGCGGCCAGCGGCAACGCCTCGGATCAGGCGGTCCGGGATGCGGCCGGTCTGGGGGCGGAACTGGGGCGGCGCAGCTATTCCAAAAACGCCGAGCTAGAGGCCGACCGTCTGGCCGTCGATATCACGGCGCGCTCGGGATACAATCCGGTGCGTGGCGCGGCCCCCTTCAATCGGATCGAGACCGGTTCAAGCGGTTTTCTATCTACCCATCCCCCATCATCCGAGCGGTACAGAGCCATCCTGCGCCGGGTCCGCGAACTGGGCCTTTAACATACGTCAAAACCGACAAGCGCGGAACCAAGGCCGAAGGCCGCCGCGCATCGCCGAGCCGTCCCGGCGGCCCGGCGATTGGGTTGGTCTTGGTGCGCCGAATACCTCAACGCGCCAGTGGCAGGCATAAAACGATCTGAATAAACGAAGGATCGCCGCACCACGGCTCGGCGCTGCGCGGCCCAGCACACTGGCAAAACCTCAGCCAGACAGCTGCACTTCGCGTGCCGCCCTGGAAGTTGATCAGTCAGACAGGTCTTTCTGACAAATTACGCGAATTTCGACCAATGCGCCCTCGGTGATCAGTTCGGTCGTTCCGATACAGGACCAGGCAGGGTAGGGCGGTCTGATAAATTCATCTTTCACGCGTGTGAAATCGGACAGGTGTCGGCGCAGGCCGATGTGATAACTGGTCATCTCGACAATCTTGTCAAAGCTGAGCCCTGCGGCGCTTAACGTATCGGCAAGAAATCCGAACGCCTCTCGAAACTGGGTTTCGGGGTGATCCGAAATCGTGCCATCAGCGTGGCAGCCCGTCACACCAGAGAAAAACACAAATGTCCCGGTATCAAGTGCGGGTGACATATGCCACTGGTCATGTACATCTGAAAACTGCTCGGCGGCGATTGTCTTCTTCATATCAGCCAGACAGCTGCGCCGCGCGTGCCGCCCTGAGCTGCGCAAAGTCATCCCCGGCATGATAGCTGGACCGGGTCAGGGGCGTGGCCGAGACCATCAGGAACCCCTTGCCATAGGCCGCCGTCTCATAGCTTTTGAACTCCTCGGGCGTGACGAACCGATCCACCGCATGGTGCTTCGGTGTCGGTTGCAGATATTGCCCGATGGTCAGAAAATCGATATCGGCAGCGCGCATATCGTCCATCACCTGATGCACCGATTGCTTGTCCTCGCCCAGCCCGACCATGATGCCGGATTTGGTAAAGGTCGACGGGTCCAGCTCCTTGACCCGCTGCAATAGCCGCAGCGAATGGAAATACCGCGCACCAGGCCGCACACCGGGATACAGACCCGGCACCGTTTCCAGATTGTGGTTAAAGACATCCGGCTTCGCCTCGACAACAATCTCCAGCGATCCGGGTGCTGCATGCAGGAAATCCGGCGTCAGAATTTCAATCGTTGTGCCCGGTGCGCGGTGGCGGATGGCGCGGATGGTCTGGGCAAAATGCTCTGCCCCGCCATCCTTGACGTCATCGCGATCGACCGAGGTGACAACCACATGGTTCAACCCCAGCTTTTCGACCGCATGGGCCACACGGCCCGGCTCAAACGCGTCCAGCTGACCCGGGGTCTCCGGCTTGCCGGTGGCGATGTTGCAAAAGGTGCAGCCCCGGGTGCAGATCTCGCCCATGATCATCATCGTGGCGTGGCCCTGGCTCCAGCATTCGCCGACATTGGGGCATCCGGCCTCTTCGCAGACCGTCACAAGGTTATGCTCGCGCATGATTTTGGCGGTATCACGATAGCCCTGGCTGACCGGGGCTTTGACGCGGATCCAATCCGGCTTGCGCAGGATCGGCGTGTCGGGCTTATGCGCCTTTTCCGGATGGCGGTCGCTACGGTCTTTGAGGTCGCGCAAGTGAAACGCTCCTGTCTGCTGGTGTTCCCAGAACAGATAGAGGGTTCAGGGGCGAAAGACAATCTTGCTGCCGGTATAGCCAGGGCGGACGGGCAGGGCGCTAGAGCGGCTCGTCCGGGCGGGGACGGGCCTGCCGATCTATCCAGTCGATGATGGTCGGCAGTGCCTTGGGCGCATAAGCATAACGTTCCTCAAGAAGAAACCGCAGCTTTGCAACCAAAGACCAGTCATCTGTCAGTTGCCAGTTGTAAGCGCCGGATTTCAGCAGGCCATGCGTTGCCTTTGGCACCACGACAATTTGCGTGCCGTTCTGCGCCGCCATGAAAATCTGCCTGTAGATCGCCGCGTCATGTGCTGTATCCACGTTCAGATCATCCGCCCCCCATATCGCCAGCAACGGCACCTGCAACTTATGCAGTTCGCCACGGGCATCAACGTCCCGATTGCGCTGGATGAACGCCCAGCGGTCCTGGCTCATCCCATTGGGCATGTCCGCCGCATGGTACAGTGCAGTGGGGGCGAACCGGCGGTCATCTTCTGCAGCCCTGCGCGCCAGTTCGTCATCTATCTCAGGATCTTTCAGCCCCTGATGGGCCAGATTGACACGATCATAATAGTCGCCTTGCTGGCACCACGAAACCGCGGGACCCACCAGTACCAGAAAATCCGCATCTGCGCTGCCAAGTCTCGGCAGTACCCAGCCTGCCTGGGAAAACCCCAGGGCCCCGACAGGCAGGCCGGGAACCCTCTGGCGCAGCGTCAACACTGCGGTCTCTACCTCCTCCGCGCGGTCGGTCATGGTCTGATCCAGTCAGTTGCCGGATGAGCTGCCGACACCCGGCTTGTCCCAGGATGCGACGGCAATCCCGCTTTCCAGCAGCATATTGATCATTGGGGCATAGCCGCCCTGCAGGCTGCGATCCTGCGGGCCGTCGCCATGCACCAGGACCACCGCCGCCACAGGCGGGCTGCCCGGTTGCCACAGCGTTCCGGTCAGGCGGGTCTCACCTGCCGTGAAATCAAATACCTCGCTTTGCCAGTGCCCCAGATCGTGATCCGCCAACCGCCACAGCACAACACCCCCCCAGCAGAACCGCCATCCCTGCCATGCCCATATCTACCGACGCATTGTATCCCCTTGGCCCTGTCCCCATCTGACCAACAGGTAGGAGGCCGCAATGTCCGATACAACCGCATCAACCGCAAACTTCACCATCCAACCGGGGCTTGCCCCTGAGCACCGCAGGGCGGCGGCAAAAGGGTACTGGGCCGCCTTTGCACGCAAGCTGCGCTATCCGCTGGGACCGGCCTCCAGAGCGGTTACGTTTATAGAGCGAGTGCTGGATCCGACACATGCGATCAGTGCCGTATCTGCCGATGGCACGTTCCTTGGCGTCGCAGGTTTCAAGACACCGGAAGGTGCCTTTATCGGTAGTGATTTCAGCGATATGACGGCGGTTTACGGTACTTTACGCGCCATCTGGCGCGGACTGCTGATTAGCGCGCTGGAGCGAAAATGCGACACGCACTCCCTTCTGATGGACGGCATCTTCGTACAGGAAAAGGCCCGCGGCCTGGGCGTCGGCACAGCGCTCCTGCACGCGGTCGAGCAGGAGGCCCAAGCCCGCGGTCTGGCCGAGGTCCGGCTCGACGTCATCGACACCAACCCCCGCGCCCGCGCTCTATACGAACGTCAGGGGCCCCTCGCAAAGGATGTGCAGTCCACCGGCTTCTTGAAACCGCTATTCGGCTTTGCTGAGGCCACAACGATGATCAAAGCAGTCGGGGCGGCATAGGCAAGGCGAGACCGCCTCAGCCCCGCCGAACCGTCGGCTTATAGGCGGGTTGCTCTTCCGGCGATTGCACCTGTCGCGGCGGCGCAGCGGCCGGCCCCGTCCGATCCGACAGACCGCAATCTCCCTCCCACACCATTTCGCCTTGCGGGGTCCGCTCGCGGTACACAGTTACGATGTTGCCGGGGGAATAGATCATCAATTCCGACAGCGGATGCAGACCCGACTGCCCGCGTGCACCATCTGGTGTTTTCCAGATCAGGCGATATTGCCGAATATTATTAATCTCGACAGAGGATTCCTCATGCGTCACAACCTCCGCTTCCAGTCGCTCGCCTCCATCCCGTATACGGATCAGACGCCGGACAAAGCTTAGGTGGCGCAGCACAAAAATCATCCCGACAATAAAGAAGATACTGCCCAGACCTGCAAAGCCCAGCATAAGCCCAAATGCGTCTGCGCCGTCCCCCCAGATGCCGACCCCTACACCAATGATCGCAAAACTGCCGCCAGAGATGGCAAAGATCAGTCCGAAAATGAACATGAAACGAAAGGTCAGCGCGCTTTTGCTCCGCACCTGTCCGGTGTAATCCGCCATAACGCCCCTCTATTCGTGGCTTTCCCTTATCCAAACGCCGCGTTAAACAGCACTCCGACCCTGCAAATATGGTGACATTCGATGGCGATGGACAAGACATTTGACGCAAAAAAGGCCGAGGCCGAGATTTCGGCCCGCTGGCAGGAGCAAAAGGCATTCGCCGCCGGGGCCAATGCCTCGCGCACCGAAACCTTTTGCGTGATGATCCCGCCGCCGAATGTTACCGGTTCGCTGCATGTCGGGCATGCCTTCAATAACACGCTGCAGGACATTCTGGTCCGCTGGCACCGGATGCGCGGCTTTGACACGCTGTGGCAGCCCGGCCAGGACCATGCCGGGATCGCCACCCAGCTGCAGGTCGAGAAACAGCTGGCCAAGACCAATCGCCGCCGCACGGATCTGCCCCGGCAGGAATTTCTGGATCTGGTCTGGAAATGGAAGGAAGAGCAGGGCGGCACCATCATCGAACAGCTCAAACGCCTCGGCGCGTCCTGCGATTGGGACCGCAATGCGTTCACCATGGCCGGGGCCCCGGGGGATACCCGCACAGGGCACGAAAACTCGCCGGATTTCCATGATGCGGTGATCAAGGTCTTTGTCGACCTCTACAACAAAGGCATCATCTATCGCGGCAAACGGCTGGTGAACTGGGACCCGCATTTCGAAACCGCAATTTCCGATCTCGAGGTCGAGAATACCGAGGTCGACGGCCATATGTGGCACTTCAAATACCCGCTGGCGGGCGGGGCCACCTATGAATATGTCGAGAAAGACGAAGACGGCACCGTCACCCTGCGCGAGACCCGCGACTATATCTCCATCGCCACCACTCGGCCCGAAACCATGCTGGGCGACGGTGCGGTTGCGGTACATCCCAAGGATGAACGCTACGCCGCCATCGTTGGCAAGCTCTGCGAAATCCCGGTCGGGCCCAAGGAACACCGCCGCCTGATCCCGATCATCTCCGATGAATATCCCGATCCAGAGTTTGGCTCGGGCGCGGTCAAGATCACCGGCGCGCATGACTTCAATGACTATCAGGTCGCCAAGCGGGGCGGCATCCCGATGTATCGGCTGATGGACACCAAAGGTGCAATGCGCGACGACGGGGCCGGGTATGAAGAAGCGGCAACGATTGCCATGGCTGTGGCCAAAGGTGAGCGCTCGCTGACCGAGGCGGAAACCGACACCATCAACCTTGTCCCCGACGACCTGCGCGGCCTCGACCGGTTCGAGGCCCGCAAACGCGTGATCGACCAGATCACCGCCGAAGGCCTCGCCGTTATGACCACGGCCAATGGTGGGTTGTCACCCACCCTACAAGCGCCCGGTAGGGTGGGTGACAACCCACCATCGCCGGATGACGAGCCGGTGCCGCTGGTCGAGGCCAAGAAAATCATGCAGCCCTTCGGCGACCGGTCCAAAGTTGTCATCGAACCGATGCTAACCGACCAGTGGTTCATCGACGCCGAAAAACTCGCTGGTCCGGCGATTGAGGCAGTGCGCAGCGGCCAGACCAAAATCCTGCCCGAGCAGCATGAAAAGGTCTATTTCAACTGGATGGAAAACATCGAGCCCTGGTGCATCAGCCGCCAGCTCTGGTGGGGCCATCAGGTGCCGGTGTGGTATGGGCCGAGTGTCGGGGAACAAGGTGATTTAGACTACAGCCCTGAAAGCACTGTCTCATTCTGCGCCTTAAACGAGAAAGAGGCGATTGCTGCTGCAGAAGCCTACTATGATAAACTTGGCTGGCGAAAATACGGTAGGGTGCTCCAGGATTGTGCTCAATGTGAGGATTGGGGCAACTACGGTGCGGGCAACGAGTTTGGTCTTTACCGCGACCCAGACGTCCTCGACACCTGGTTCTCCTCGGGCATCTGGCCGACAGGCACGCTGGGCTGGCCGGAGCAGACCGAGGAGCTCAAAAAATACTTTCCCACCGATGTGCTGATCACCGGCTTTGACATCATCTTTTTCTGGGTCGCCCGGATGATGATGATGCAGCTCGAAACGGTAAAGCAAATTCCTTTCCATACCGTTTACGTCCACGCGCTGGTGCGCGACGAAAAGGGCGTGAAGATGTCCAAGACCCTCGGCAATGTCATCGATCCGCTGGAGATCATCGACGATTACGGGGCCGACGCGCTGCGCTTTACTCTGACCTCCATGGCGGCGATGGGGCGCGATCTGAAGCTGTCTCGGGACCGGATCAAGGGCAATCGCAATTTCGGCACCAAGCTTTGGAATGCCGTGCGCTTTGCGGAGATGAACGGCTGTTTCGAAGGGCGCGATCTGCCAGACGAAAGCCATACGCATGCCATACGCGTGCCAGACGCATGCCAGACCGCGAATAAATGGATCATCGGCGAAACCGCCCGGGCCCGCGAAACCCTGGATCAGGCCCTCACCGCCTATCGCTTCAATGACGCGGCCAACGGACTTTATGCCCATGTCTGGCATAAGGTTTGCGACTGGTATGTGGAGTTCGCCAAGCCGCTTTTGCAGTCCGATGATCCCGCCGTGGTGTCCGAAACCCGCGCCACCATGGCCTGGGCAATCGACCAGTGCCTGATCCTGCTGCACCCGATCATGCCGTTCATCACCGAGCAGCTTTGGGGCGATACCGGTGCGCAGTCCAAGATGCTGGTGCATGCTGATTGGCCCGGCTACACCGCCGCTGATCTGGTCGATGCTGAGGCCGATGCGGAAATGTCCTGGGTGATTGATCTGATTGAGCAAATCCGCTCTGTCCGGGCCGAAATGCGCGTGCCTGCCGGTGCCAAAATCCCGCTGATCCAGCTGTCACTGGACGACCGCGGACAGGGGGCTCTCGACCGCAACAAGGCGCTGGTCGAACGTTTGGCGAGGGTGCCGGAGTTTCAGACCGCCGATAGTGCGCCCAAGGGGGCTGTGACCCTGCCGGTTGAGGGCGGGATTTTCTGTCTGCCGCTGGCCGATCATATTGATGTGGCAGAGGAAAAAGCCAGGCTTGAGAAGGGTTTGCAAAAGCTCGACAAGGAAATCGGCGGGCTGAAAGACAAGCTGGCGAACGAAAAGTTCATCGCCAATGCACCCGAAGAGGTCGTGGCCGAAAACCGCAACCGCCTTGAGGCGGCCGGGGAAGAGGCCGCCAAGATGCGCGCCGCTGTCGAACGCCTTGCTGCGATGGAGTAGCGGGGCGTTTGCGGGCAGCAGGTGACGGAGGCAAACCGTTTAGAAACGCGCCGTGCTGCCACCCCCGCCTTCAGTGGAAATCCCAGCTGGGGAACAGCTTTTTGGCCTGATCCCGGGGATGCATCGCCCGCGGGCTTGGCAGCGGGCGGGGGGCGTTGTCGGTTTGTGGGGTGGTCTGGCCAATGGCGGCGTCCATCGGGTGACCAAGATCGGAGAGGCGGTGCAAGATATCCTCGATCTGCTGGGCAATCAGATGCACAACGATCCCCTCGCGCTGCAAAGGGCCGGTGACCCGCAAAAGCCGCCCGCCCATCACCGTGCGCCGGAAGCGTTGAAAAACCTTGTTCCAGACCACCACATTGCTGACCCCGGTTTCATCCTCAAGCGTCAGGAAAACAATGTCTGAGGCGGTGCCGGGGCGCTGGCGAGTGATCACCAGACCGCAGACGGTGGTGCGCCCCAGCGGGGCGGTGACCAGCGCGTCATGCCGTGTCAGACTAGGCATGGAGGGGCGCAGCAATTCCATGGGATGGGCGCGCAGGGTCAGGCGGGTGGCGACGTAATCCTCGACCACTTCTTCGCCCAGATGCATGGTCGGCAGGGTGACCTGCGGTTCGTCAATCGCCTCCCCATCAATCGGATCATTGAACAGGGGCAGGGGGGCTGGGGCGCGGATGGCGCGCACCTGCCAGAGCGCATCGCGCCGGGTCAGACCCATGCCGGTGAAGGCATCCGCCTCGGCCAGCCGTTCCAGAACCGCCGGGCCACACCTGCGCGCAGCCAGACGCTTTCGGGATCGCCATAGCCATTGCCGCGGGCTGCCACGATCCAGTCGGCATCGTCCTGCTTGAAGCCCTTGATCTGACGAAAGCCCAGGGCAGAGCCAAGGCGCCATCGGGGCGGCGTTCCAGCGTGTTATCCCAGGTGCTGTGATTGACGCAGATCGGGCGCACCTCCACCTGATGATCTCGGACGTCGCGGACGATCTGCGCCGGGGCATAAAAGCCCATGGGCTGAGAGTTCAGCAGCGCACAGGCAAACACCGCCGGATAGCCCGGCGGTGACATCCTGTGACAGCCCCATCACCTTGCCAACCTCGCGGATTGCGGCGCGGGATCGGAAATGGATCACGGTGGCGCATAGACCGGCGCGGTGACGGCCGTATTTGGTGTAGATCCACTGGATCACCTCTTCGCGGCGCTCATGTTCGAAATCCACGTCGATATCGGGCGGCTCACCCCTGTGGCGGGAGACGAAGCGCTCGAAGACCATGCCGATCATATCGGGCTTCACATCCGTGATCCCCAGAAGATAACACAGGATCGAATTGGCCGCCGAGTCGCGCTCTTGGCAGAGGATCCCCTGAGACCGGGCATAGGCCACGATGTCATAAACGGTCAGGAAATAGGCGGGGTAGTTGAGGTCCTGAACCACGGCCAGTTCCTTGGCCATCAGGTCGAGGGCTTTTTGCGTTGGCCCTTGCGGATAACGCTGCGCCAGACCTTCATGTGCCAGCCGGGTCAGGCGGTCCATGGGGCTTTCGCCGCCTTCGGTGATTTCATCAGGATAGGTGTAGCTGAGTTCGGACAAGTCGAAACTGCAGCGCCCGGCGATCTCCAGCGTGCGGCGCAGGGCGGCGGGGTGGTTGCGAAAGATACGGGCGATATCCGCTGCCCCTTTCAGGCGGCGCTCGGCATTGGGCAGGGCGCGGGTGCCGATCTCATCAATCCGGCAGCCGGTCCGCATACAGGTCAGCACATCGGCCAGTTGTCGCCGGGCGGCTTTGTGCATCAGCACATCGCCGACAGCCACCATCGGCGCGGCGCAATGCAGGGCCAGCCGGGCGCAAGCCGCCAGCCAGACCTCATCCGTGCCGTCATAACGAGGGGCGGCGCCCAGAAAGACATGGCCGGGAAAACGGCGCTGCATCGTCTTGATCTGGGTGGCAATGGTGCGGCTCATCAGGTGGTCTGGGGCTTTCAGGGGGGCTTCACCGGCTGTCCCTTCCTGAGGGGGCAGGGCGATCAGGATCATGCCATCGCATCCGGCCTGCATATCCTTCAGATCAAGGTGACAATCGCCTTTCCCGGCCCGTCGTTTGCCCAAGGTCAGCAGCCGCGTCAGGCGCTGATAAGCGGCCAGATCGGTGGGCAGCGCGATCCAGTTCACCGCGCTGTCGCGCAGCACCAGACGGCACCCGGTGATCAGCTTTGGCAGATGGGCCTCTTGAGGCCGGGCGATATCCTCGGGCGTGCCGATTTCCTGGCGCGAGCAACTATCCACCCGGCGCTGTGAGCGGATGCGCACGGTCTTCTCCGCCTCTTCGCGCAGGACCTTCAAGGCGGACCAGGCGCGGACCACACCGGCCAGCGAATTGTGGTCGGTGATGGCGATGGCGCTGAGCCCCAGTTCGGCGGCGCGGGTGACCAGTTCCTCGGGATGCGAGGCCCCGGTCAGAAAGGTGAAATTGGAGGTCACCACCAGTTCCGTATAGCCTTGAGGCGTATATCCGCAAGGCCCGGTCATGCGAACTCTCCGTGGACGAACCAGGCGGGGTTTTGCGGGGTGTGAAACAGCCACAGCCGACGGCCCTGCCGGGTTTCGACCCGCCAGTAATCCCGTAGGCCGCTGCGCCAGTCGGGATCGTCAAACCACCATTCGGGGGCAATGCGTTCGGGGCCGGTGGCGCGCCCGGTGGTCAGGGTCATGCCGCGCCAGCGGAACCGGTCCGGCGGGCGTGGGCCGATGGCGGAGATCGGCTCGGGCGGGAACAGGTGAAGCGGGCGCGGGCGGGAACCGGTGGATATTCTCCAGCCCGATGCGGGTGCCCAGACGGGTGATCAGATCGTTCAGCTGATCCGGGCCGCGATCCGCGACACTGCTGATCTGCTGGGCGGGCAGGGGTGCGACCTCCACCGCTTCGAGACGCATCCGGTCAATGCCAAAGCCAGCTTCAACCCCGGCGATGCCGCGTTCAAACAGGGGCAGGATGCGGGCGGGGTTGCGCATGGCACCGGCCAGACGCAACTCCACCTGCTGGCTGGCCTGATCGACACGGCGCAGGGTCAGGATCAGCCGCCGTGTGCCGACCTCGTGCAGGGCAAGCTTGTGGCAGAGCCGGTCAAGCAGGCGGGCGGTGCCGGCCATGACATCAGCGAACAGCCCGATCGGCTCGGGCAGGGTCAGACGCACGCCGTAATGCGGCGGGTCGGCTTTGGGCGAGATTTGCTCGGGGATGTCGCCCAGAGCCTGATCCAGCCGGGTCAACACGGTCGGACCAAAGCGCCGCCCCAGTGGTGCGCGCGCTGTGGCGGCCAGATCCGCGATGTGGCGCAGGCCCAGCCGCTGCAGCTTGGTCACGATATCCGGGTCCAGCCGCAGGGCGGCCACCGGCAATGGGCCGACCCCCGACAGAGTCTGGCCGGGTGCGACGATCCCGTTGCCATCCCCATGCCGGGCCAGCGCCCAGGCCGCCCCCCGCGTATCGGCCAGCCCCAGCCGCAGGGACAACCCGGCCCGGTCCGCCCGTGCGCGCATATCATCCAGCATGGCCGTCTCTCCGCCCAAAAGATGGGCCGAGCCGGTCACATCCAGCACCAACCCATCCACGCCCTCCAGCCCGACCCAGGGGCAATAGCGCAGCGCCCAGCGGCGCAGGGCGGTCTGAAACCGCGTCTCGCCGAGCCGTCCCGTCGGCACGGCGATTGGGCTGGGCTGGGTGCGTAGGATGGGTGGTGCGCGCAGGTGGTGGGATAAAGTGATTTGAATAAGGGGCTGATCGCCGCACCACGGCTCGGCGATGCGCGGCTTGGTTTTTGGGGGTCGGCGGCAGCCAGATGATGGCCGCCACCTTTTGCAATGGATCAAGCCTCAAAGGCCTGTATCCCGATCACTTCACCTGATGTGTGGTCCGCAGATACGGTTTCTGCACATTCAGGTCCGAGTATTTTGCCTGCGCATCTTCGGTCGAGACGGACAGCGGCACGATGACCGCATCGCCGCGGCGCCAGTTGGCGGGCAGGGCGACCTTGTGTTCGTCGGCGATCTGCAGCGCTTCGATAACGCGCAGGATCTCGTCGAAATTGCGCCCGACATTCATCGGGTAGGTCATGGTCAGGCGCACCTTTTTCGACGGGTCGATGATGAAGACAGAGCGCACGGTTTCGGTCGTGTTCACCTCTGGGTGGATCATGTCGTAAAGCCGCGAGACGGCAAGGTTCGGGTCGGCCACCACGGGGAAGTTGACCTCGATTCCTTGCGTCTCACCAACATCCGACATCCATTTTGCATGCTCTTCAACCGTATCGGTGGACAGGCCGATCGGCTTTACATTCATCGCCTTGAACTTTTCACCCATCTTGGCCGTCATGCCCATTTCCGTGGTGCAGATCGGCGTGAAATCTGCGGGGTGAGAAAAGAAAAACACCCAGGAATCGCCCGCCCAGTCATGGAAGTCGATGTCGCCCATCGTGGTTTCAGTCTGAAAATTCGGTGCGGTGTCGCCCAGACGGATGCTCATGCGGATACCCCTTTCAAGTGGATGGCTGGTCAGTTGGGCTACATTTAGGGGGGCGGTTCAGGATTTGCCAGTCCTGTGGCAAAGTGAAGCGATGGGTCAGTGATCAGGCTGGCGCGGATCGCGCTTTGATCGCCCGCAGAATATCGTCGATCAGCCCGAACCCATGATAGGTCAGCGCCGAATAGAGCTGCAGCGCATCGGCGCCTGCGTCCAGCTTTTCCAGTGCATCCTTTGCGGATGAAATGCCGCCGACACCGATCAGCGGCAGATCGGTGCGCGCCCTGAGCGCCCGAAGCACGGCCGTGGATTTTGCAAAGAGTGGTACGCCAGATAGCCCCCCCGCCTGATCTTTGTGTCGGCTGTTCAGGCCGGTGCGATCAAGGGTTGTGTTGGTGGCGACGATCCCGGCCAGATCTGCCTCTGTCACCGCGTTGACGATATCGTCCAGCGCGGCGTCATCCAGATCAGGGGCGATCTTTACAAACAGGGGCAATGGGCGGGGCAGACCGGCATTGACCGACTGTGTCTGGTTTAGCACCGCGCGCAAGGCATCCGGGCCCTGAAGATCGCGCAGCTTTTCGGTATTGGGGGAAGATACATTGATAGTGGCAAAATCCAGATGCGCGGCGCAGCAGGCCAGCACTTTGCCATAATCTGCCGCCCGGTCCTCGCTGTCTTTGTTGGTCCCAAGGTTTAGGCCCAGCGTTCCGGTTTTCGGACGGCCGGAAAGGCGTTCCGCAACCCGTTCCATCCCATCGTTGTTGAAACCGAACCGATTGATCACCGCCTTGTCCTCGGGCAGGCGAAACAGGCGGGGTTTGGGATTGCCAGGCTGTGGTTTCGGGGTGACGGCCCCGACCTCTATAAAGCCAAGGCCGGAGTGCAGCAGGGGGCCGATGGCATCAGCATTTTTGTCAAATCCGGCGGCCAACCCGACCGGATTGGCAAGGCGCAGGCCCGCGACCTGGCAGGACAGGCCGGATACAGGCTGGGGCAGGGGGGCAAGGCCGGAATGGAGCGCCCTGAGGGCCAGTTTATGCGCCTGTTCAGGGTCGAGCTGGCGCAAAGCGGCCAGCCCCACGCGTTCGATCAGCCGCTTCACGGCAGGTACAGACCAGCCACCCCGTCAGGCAGGTGGCGCAGGCTGATGACCTCTTCCCGGCGCAAGGCGCGATAGAGATGAGGGAACAATGCCCCGCCGCGAGAGGGCTCCCATTTCAGGGCGTCAAGCCCGTCCGCCTCGACCCCGGCCAGAACCAGCCCGGTTTCGCCCGCGAAATGTTTGGAGGCCGTTTTCTGAAGCTGTTCAGCGGCAGAAAAATGGATGAACCCGTCGGCCAGATCGACTGGCGCGCCATCGGTGACGCCGGCATCCTCAAGGGCCTGCCATTCATCTGTTCGGAAAATCTTGTATATCAGCATAAGGCCCTGATTGCGGCAGCATGGCGCGCGCGTCAACCCTGTGGTGTTATCGCCTGCCGGGATTTGCCGCGCTCCAGCCCCAGGCGGCGTTCGCGGAAGATGATGATCAGTCCGGCCATCACGACAAGAACCGCCCCGGCAATAGTGCGGCTTGTTGGCACCTCGTCAAACACCGCATAGCCAATTGCCAGCGCAAAGATCATCGAGACGTAGTCAAACGGGGCGATCACTGCCGTCGGTGCATGGCGATAGCTCGCGGTCAGGAATATCTGGCCCAACCCGCCAAAAACGCCTGCCAGTACCAAAAGCCCCGCTATTTGCCAGCCCGGCCAGATCCAGCCAAAGGGAATGGTCAGCAGGGATAACAGCGTGGTGGTGATCGAAAAATAGAACACGATGGCGGCGGTTTTTTCGGACTGGACCATTTTGCGGACAAATACCGTAGCCATCGCGGCAAAGACTGCGCCTAGCAGGGCTGCCATCGCCCCAATGGCACGCCAGCCGGTGGTCTCGCCCACTGAGGTGGCGGAGAAGCGTTGTGACAACACGATCACGACACCGACCAGTCCAAGTGCAACAGCTGTCAGGCGAAACAGGCGGACCTCTTCGCCCAGAAACATGGCTGCCAGGATCACGGCAAGGATTGGGGCGGCGTAACCGATGGCGGTGACCTCGGGCAGGGGCAAAAGGCCAAGGGCGGTAAACCCGCATGCCATTCCCGCCCCGCCGACCAGCCCACGCCACAGATGCCCCATCGGGTTTTTGGTTTCCAGCCCATGCGCCAGATCGTGTTGCCAGATCAGCCAGATGATGATGACGGGGATGGCAAAGAAGGAGCGAAAGAAAACAGACTCGCCTGGCGGAACCCCGGCCTCTGCCGCTTTTTTGATGCAGGTCGCCATGCCCATGAAGACAGCGACAGACAGTGTTTTAAGGGCGATGCCCTTCAAGGGGTCCATTGGAAATGTCCGGCAAAGCTAGCTCGCCGGACAGACTGGCAGACAGGCCAGCGAATGCAAGCGTTTGCTGTCAGTAATAAAAATTCCGAGTGCGGCTTTTCAACTCTGGCGTGGCGGTCTCAAAGGACGAGTCCCACGCAACATCTGTGACTGCGCAATTGGCCTGAGCGGTCTTGTCCCGGGGATGTACCCGGCTGAAAAAGCGCAGGTTGTCGGCAATCGTGGTACCGTAGACCTCTAACCGCGAGGCGGCCAGCAACTGAAGTTCCAGGTCGCGCACGGTCTGGGTGCCCGTGGTCATGATGGCGCCGCACACCTCGGTCATGGTGCCACGCTGGAACAGCTTGTAGACCAGCACGGTTTCGTCCGAGGCGCCGCGCCAGTCGATACCGGTGCCGTCAAAGTCTTTGGTAATGGCCCGGGACCCCGAAGGGCTTAGCTGCGTCGCAGCGCAGGAGGCCAGAAGGGCAATACCGGCCAGTCCGGCGAACAAACGAAACGTCATCGTAAAACCCTCGGTTTATCGTAGCCGGGTGCTTGTAAGCGGTGCGGCGCTTGCTGCTATATAGCTAAAATGCAAAGGACGTCTCGGGACCGGCCCGAACCGTCCTTTGCGTGGTCAGATTAAAGCTGAACGCTGTTGGCGCGCAGCACCATTTTGATCTCGGCTTTGTCATAGCCAGGCTGCCAGACAGCGCCTGTTGTTGCGCAATTGGCCGACTTTCCGGCGACATCCTTGAGCGTCGGTTCACCCGTTCCCCTTGGAAGACGCGCGAAGTAGCTTAAAGAGTTGGCAATAGTCGTATTACCGATCTTTAGATAATTCCCACGCAGTACCTGCGGTTCTCCGGATTGATACAAGGCGGGGCCAAATGTCTTGATGGCACCACATACCTCAACCATTCCGTTGTTTTCGCGGGCCGCGAACAAAAGAATAATGTCGGCTTTGCCGCGCCCTATATTAATACCATCGACTTGAAATCGCTGGTCAATTTTCGTTGTTCCGGTTGGCGAGGCGCTGCTGCCTGCCGTACACGCGCCCAGTGCGACCGTGGCAAGAACAAGACCCGCACGCAAAATGATCTTCATAAGCTTCTCCTCAAAAAAAGTACGGTCTTGATATATGGATTGAACCGCAGGTGTGCAACGCTGGTTGCGGAAGCCAAGCGTAGATGTTTCACTCAATTTGGCACTTGGCCATTCGCTTGATCTTTGAGGACGGATACCATGAAAACGGCACGCTTTCTAACCGCAGCATCGCTTCTGGCCTTCAGCGCTGGTGGGGCATTTGCAGATTACTCGCTGACTGTATTGCATACCAACGACTTCCATTCCCGGTTTGAACCGATCAGCAAATACGATTCCGGCTGCTCGGCAGAAGATAACGCCGCCGGGGAGTGTTTTGGCGGCTCGGCCCGTCTTGTCACCGCGGTGGAAGAGGCGAAGAAACGCACCAACAACTATATCCTCGTCGATGGCGGGGATCAGTTTCAGGGCTCGCTCTTTTACACCTATTACAAGGGTAAGGTCGCGGCCGAGATGATGAACAAGATGGGCTATGATGCGATGACCGTGGGCAACCACGAATTCGACGATGGGCCCGAGGTTCTGCGCGGCTTTATGGACACGATCGACTTTCCGATTCTGATGTCCAACGCGGATGTCTCTGCTGAACCGCTGCTGGATGGTGTGCTGCAGAAATCCACCATCATCGAGCGTGGCGGCGAAAAGCTGGGCTTTATCGGTCTGACCCCGCAGAACACGGATGAGCTGGCCAGCCCGGGCAAGAACATCACCTTCACCGACCCCGCCGAGGCGGTGGCGGCAGAGGTGGCCAAGCTGAAAGAGCAGGGGATTAACAAGATCATCGTGCTCAGCCATTCTGGTTATGGTGTTGATAAGGCGGTCGCCGAAGCGGTGCCTGAGGTCGATATCATCGTCGGTGGGCATTCCAACACCTATCTGTCGAACACCTCGGACCGCGCCGAAGGGCCATATCCCACCATGGTCGGCACCACCGCCATCGTGTCGGCCTATGCCTATGGCAAGTTCCTGGGCGAGTTGAACGTGACCTTCGATGATGATGGTGTGATCGCGGAAGCGGTCGGAGAACCGATTGTGATGGACGGGGCCGTGACCGAGGATCAGGACACAGTGGATCGCATCGCCGAGCTGGCCAAGCCGCTGGATGAGATCCGCAACAAAGTGGTTGCTGAAACCTCGGCCCCGATCGAAGGCAACCGCGATGTTTGCCGTCAGCAGGAATGCGAGATGGGCAATTTGCTCGCCGACGCCATGCTGGACCGTGTGAAAGATCAGGGTGTTCAGATTGCCTTCGCCAACTCCGGCGGTATCCGTGCCTCTATCGATGCGGGTGAGGTGACCATGGGCGAGGTGTTGACCGTGCTGCCGTTCCAGAACACGTTGTCGACCTTCCAGATGAAGGGGGATGGCATTCTGGCCGCGCTTGAGAACGGCGTCAGCCAGGTAGAGGAAGGTGCCGGCCGCTTCCCGCAGGTGGCCGGCATGAAATTCACCTGGGATTCCACGGCAGAGCCGGGCAGCCGTATCGTTGAGGTGATGGTCGAGGTTGACGGCAGCTTTGAGCCGCTCGACCCTGAGCAGGTGTACGGCATGGTGTCGAACAACTATGTCCGTGGCGGCGGCGACGGCTTCAAGATGTTCGAGACAGGCAGCATGAACGCCTATGATTTCGGCCCTGATGTCGCGGATGTCCTGGCAGAGTATTTGGCGGAAAATGCACCTTACACACCTTATGTGGCGGATCGCATCACTAAGAAGTAAGTTCAGACATAACGATCAGAAAAAGCGCCCTTGCCGGGCGCTTTTTTTATCCCGCGACCCGCTGGTCACCTTGAGGGTTGTCGTGGCGAGACGTCAGGGCGAACAATCGCCGTTTATATGGCAATTTTTTATGCTGTTCACCACGGCGCTTGTGGCGGAAGAAACATTTGACCGGCACTCATTCGTTCTAAGGACCAGGGTGCGTGAGTCATGCTCGATAAATGCCACGACAGGCTGGTCTGTCAGAAGCCCGGCAGAGGCGCTTGTATTAGTACAACCTGCATAGACATCACATGCGTATATGTAGCGTATCTTCCGATCAAAGCGGCGTGTGAAACCCTCTTTGCCAAGCGCTTGGCCAACAAATCTGCCCTTCCACTCCATGTACTGCCAGCCGTCGGAGTGGGTCCCTATCTTGGGCTGGGCACGGGATGGTTTGAATTTGCCCAAGACGACGCTGTAGGGTTTTGTCGATCTTTGGACGTCTTCAAGGTTGTGTAGCGCAACTTCTGTTTCAGATAGCGCATGGGACATGCAGCTAAAGCTGTAAACGGGTGCCGCGCCGAATACGGCAATACAAAAGAGCAGGGCTTTCATTGTTCATCCTCCTCGGTTGGTAGGCCGAAGCCAAGCCTCTGATAATATGTCGTAAACACTGCCATATTGGTTCAATTCAGCCTATCATGCGTGTCCAGCAGCCCGTTTCACCTGCTCAGCAAAAACACGCTGCGCTGATCTACCCAGCAAGAGAACAGATGCTATGCTGGCAAGGTTCTGAACCTCAACAATAAACGCGAGAGACATCCTGCCCAAAACCCTGAATCTGCATATCGGCTGGCCGAAATGCGCCTCGACCACTTTGCAGCATCTTTTGCATGAGAACCGCAATCTGCTGGCCGCGCAGGGGTTCCACTACCCCAGTGTCAGTGACAAGCCGCTGGGCAATGCCGTGCCGCTGGTCAAGAGCTTTCTGCGCGAACGGTTTGGCCCGCAGGTGTTTGAGCATTTCAACCCGGGGCTTATACCGCTGCAAGATCGCGCCGGATATGTGGAACGTACCTTTCTGCAAACGGACCTGCACGATATCGTTTTGTCGGCAGAGGGGTTGTTCCGCTCGGTGCTGGAGAATGACTATGATTTCCTGTTCCGTCATTTCGACCGGGTGCGGGTGATCTGGGTTATCCGGCCCAAGCTGCCCTGGCTGCAATCGCATTACTTTCAGGGCATTGCGACCGGACGCTATAAAGCAGAATTTGCTGAGGAACTTGATGGATATGTCATGCGCACCCGGATTGAGCGTATGCTGGCTTTTATGCCGGTCTGGCGGGGCTGGGACCGGATTGCGGGGGCGGGGAATGTTTCGGTGCTGCTGCTGGGGGCCGATCAGGCGCGGATCGAGGATCGTTTTGTAACTGCGCTGCTGGGCAAGGTGCCGGAGGGATTGCGCTATCCGCCGCGTAAGAACCCTGGCCTTGGAATCGTTGCCGCTGCAGCCTGTGCGGCCCTGCCTGCAAGCGCAGATGCGGCAGGGGATGCGGAGCGGTTGCGGCGGATCAAGCGCACGGCAAAGCGCATGGGGCTGACAGAGGCTGCGCCGGTTCTGCAGGTTACAGAGGTGCAGGCGCTGACGCGCCGGTTTACGCCGGATGATAAGGCCTTTGCCGAGGTGACGGGGCTGCCTCTGGTGGATTTGCAGCCCAATATGGGGGATATCACGGCCCGTGCCACGACGCTGGCGGCACAGCGTAGCAGGCCGGAGTATCAAGAGCTGCAAGCCGCCCTTGCTGATCACGGCATCGCGGTTTAGGCCAGTCTCATGTGTGGTCGATTTGCTCAGGATCTGGAACAGAAAGCGCTGGAAGAACTGTACGATCTTAGTGCGGCAGAGACACCGGATGCGCCGCCAAGCTATAACATCTGCCCGACGCAGGATATTACGGTTGTCCGGCTGAACGATGGGCACCGGGCGCTGTCGCGCTTGCGTTGGGGATTTGTGCCGCATTGGTACAAAACGCCGTCCGACGGCCCCTTGCTGATCAACGCCCGGTCGGAAACCCTGGCTGACAAACCCGCGTTTCGGGCGGCCTGCCGGTCCAGCCGGTGCCTGATCCCGGCGAACGGGTTTTATGAATGGTGCACGGAGGCAGGCGTCAAACAGCCCTGGTATATCCAGCCCACCGGCAACGCGCCTTTGGCCTTCGCGGGCATCTGTCAGGACTGGACCGATGGGGCCGGGCAGCGCTTAAGCACTTGCGCGATCGTAACGACAGCGGCCAATGCGACGCTAAAGCCGATCCATCACCGAATGCCGGTTGTGATTGAGGCTGAGAACTTTGGCCTGTGGCTTGGCGAGGCGGGAAAGGGAGCTGCAAGACTGATGCGACCCGCAGCAGAGCATCTCCTGAGAACGCACAAAGTCTCAGCCGCGGTGAACTCTGCAAGGGCCAGCGGGGCGGAACTGACTGCCGCAATTTGACCATCTGGCCGCATATTCTCGGCAGAATAATACCCTTTGCAGGCCCAGAACCGACCGCAATTGATCCTTAGAATACAATTGCATGCGAGGAAGTTTTGTAATTCGTACTCAGCGAACACGTAGCGTAACCAGTTTTTTCTCGCATGCACCAGGGTCGTTTGGTTGCCCGGTAATGAGTGTGTTGAGTATCTGTGTGTTTCGGTTCGCTGGTAACAAGTATGGCGTCAAAATGGTCTGACCGTGAACCACCCGGCTGGTCTGCCGGGTGGTCGCTGGCACTTATTGCTGTGACAGGATGTAGCCTGCAGTGCCCGCCACGGCCAAAAACAGAAGCACAGCAATTGCGACCTTGATGGGTGACCAGGGGCGTTCGCCGCGCACGGCCCCGGTGGAGCCATTGACGACAAAGCGATAGGTTTTGCCCCGGAATTTGTAGGCTGCCAGCCAGACCGGCAGCAGCACATGCTTGAAGGTCAGGCCGTCGACACTTGTGTCAATACGCCCGACGCGCTGCTCATCCCCGCCGATATCGCGACGCACATCGCGTTCGATGATCATGTTCATGATTGCCCGCGCTTCGTCATAGCCCTCTTCCAGACTGACCTGATACGCCTCTGCTGCGAACCCGGCCAGGAATTGCGGATTATAGGGCTGCATGCGGTCCAGATCCCACGGCTCCAATGCATCGGTATAACGTTTCGGCAGAGAGCGAGAGCCAAGCACCAGCACATCATTGAAAAAGCGCGAGACGCGCCCGCGGACATTGTGCCAGTCCACATGGCGCACCTGCACGCGGCGGGTCTGGCGCTTGCCATTGACGATGACGGATTGGGTCCGGGTCTCATACCGGGCATCGCCGCGCTGACCGGTATAGCTGGTCCGGGTATCCGCGTCATAGGTCCAATAGGGCACATAGATCCCCTGCATGCGCCGCCCCTTGCGGGCAAATTCGGTCAGGGCATTGGGCGCGAACCACAGATTGCCCATCCAGCGGCTAAGGGCATCGCGGGCCTCTTCCTCGGTCAGGCGGAACGGCAGAACGCCATGGGGCTTGATATGGCGATGCAGGCCGGTATCGGTGACCACTGGGGTGGCGCAAAACGGGCAGCTTGTGGCATGTTTGTCATCGACCAGATCAACCTGGGCACCGCAATTGGGGCATTGCAGGACGCGTGTCGCCTCCATCTCGGCCAGATCGTCCGGTGTGCGGATGGCGCGGCGAAAGTCCTTTTCCTCAAGCGGTGGCACTGGCTTGACCAGAACGGCCCCCTTGACCGGCTCTTCCGATCCGCAATGGTCGCATTTCAGGCTGAAGGAGTTGGGCAGATAGGTCAGGTCCGAGCCGCATTGCGTGCAGGGAAACCGGTGTTCTTCGATCCTGTCGGTCATGATCGGCTGACTTTTTCCAACACCTGGGCGGGGCAGGGACCAGACCCTGATAACTGCTGCCGGGCCTGCGCGTAAATGGCAGGCCCGTGGGTTATGTGCATTTGCTTATGCGGTCGGCGGTGGGGGCGGCGGCATAACCGTGAACAGACGCGCCAGTTCCATCACATCGCCCGCCGGGGTCCAGCCATCACTGCCTTGCGTCCAGACAAGCGTGGCGCGTGTCAGATCGCCCTTGCCTGCCATCTGACCCAATGTGGCGCGGGAATAAGGCCCCTTGGCCTCGCCGCCATCGGCGACATGCCAGACTTTTTCCACGGGCAGCGGTGGCGGGGCGGCTGCGGGTGCTGCAACAGGCTGTTCAGCTTGGGGGATTGCCCCCCATGGCCCCTGCTGCGTCATCTGACCGGCCATCGCCATGCCCATCCCCATGCCAAGCCCGGCCCCCATGCCGCCACCGGGCTGCTGGGCCGCACTTTCCATGGCCTCGGCGGCCTGAAACTGGGTATAGCGCCCCAGATCGCCAACCACGCCCATCGAGGTGCGTTTGTCGAGCACCTGCTCCACCGCTTCGGGCAGCGAGATATTCTCGATATAGAACTCCGGCATCTCCAGCCCGTATTCGGCCAGTGTCGGGCTGACCTTGGCGGCGATCAGTTTGCCAAGATCCAGCGTGTTGGCCGCCATATCCAGCACCGGAATACCCGACGAGGCGATCACCTGCGAGAACCGGCTGACGATGATATTGCGGATCTGGTAGCTGATCTCATCCGTGGTGAACTCACCATCTGTGCCGACGATCTCGACCAGAAAGCGTCCGGGATCGCTGACCTTGACCGTATAGGTGCCATAAGCCCGCAGCCGCACCGCGCCGAATTCAGGGTCCCGGCAGATGATCGGGTTCTTGGTCCCCCATTTCAGATTCGGCACCCGGGTCGTGTTGACGAAATAGACCTCTGACTTGAACGGGCTTTCAAAGCCATGATCCCAGTGCTGCAGGGTGGTCATAATCGGCATGTTGTTGGTTTCGAGCATGTAAAGCCCTGGCGTGAACACATCCGCCAATTGCCCTTCATGCACAAATACCGCCGCCTGACCTTCGCGCACGGTCATCTTGGCACCATACTTGATCTCATGCCCTTCACGCTCAAACCGCCAGACCAGCGTGTCGCGTGTGTCATCCGTCCAATGGATGACATCAATGAACTCACCAGTCAGAAAATCAAAAATGCCCATGTCTCGCCCCACATCTGGACCCATTGCGTTGTGAGGGATACTATCGTGCCGGGACACAGGTTCCTAGGGGGAAAGCGCTGCTCCAATTCTCTGCAGGTTGCACGCTACGGGCAGTCCTTGACAGTCCTTTAGGCCCAGTTTGTTTGCAGATGTACATTGGGGAAGATAGCAATAAACGCCAAGGTTGCTCTCCATTCGCGCCTTGGCCAGACCGATTGGAACTCCTTTCAGGACATCATCTAGACCAAGCCACTACCTTTGCGGATCGCCACATTTTCATAGGGGGGCAGGCTCGCGCCAACCCGTCATTTTCGATTTAGCGCAGGGCTACCGCCCCGCCGATCCCGGCGGCCTGCATGGCATCGGCGGCTATTTTGGGCAGCAAGGGCCGGGCCTCGGCTGCGGTCATGCCGGGGCGCAGGCGTTTGTCGTAGAGCATGCGCAGCAGCACTTCGTCATGCAGGGTCATCAGCGCAAATTCCTCGTCATCATTGAAGATAGAGGGGCGGGCGTCGAAGCTGTCATTGGACAGTCCCATAGCCTGGGCCATTTCCTCATGAATGCAGGACAGGCGCATCAGGCCGCGTTGCTCGGCCTTGACGAGGATCAGGGCGGCCTCGAACGTATTTGAGTTGCCGCCAGAGCCAAAGGTGTAGGCCACGCAGAAAGCCTCGGGCGGGGAATTGCGGAACGCGTCGATGACAGCCGGGGCGTCAATATTGCGGCGGGACAATTCGGCACTGAAATCGCGCTGTTCCGAGCGGTTCAGGAACATCACCGTGAAATTGCCCGGGCCTTTGTTGATATTGCGCATGTCCAGGCCCGTCAGCTTTGCCAAGCGGCGGGTAAAGCGGCGCACATTGGCGGTGTCGCTTTCCCGTTGCTTGCGGGTGACGCTGTCGCCGAACAGCAGATCGACACGTACCGGTTTGACCCAGCGGCGCAACTCTGCCGGGCTGTTTGAGGCGACAAACCGTCGGCCTGACACCTTGAACTCGTCAAACAACGCAATGCGAGTGAAGTTTTCGACCAACTCGTCGACCCCAAACGGCGCATCGGAAGGGTTGGTTTCGGTGCGCATGCCGCCTTGGGCGCGTAAGCGCGCCTCTGCCTCGGAATAAAAGGCAATCAGGTTGGCATCGGCCACAGTTGGCTCTGGCGGTGCCTGATCGACGGTGCAGGCACCGAGGATCAGGGCAGCCAGACATGCAGGAACGCGCATGCGCGAACCTCCCTGTTTTAGCTTTCAGAGACGCTTTCGCCCACATTATGGCCAGAAGCTGTGGCCTTGGCGCGGGCTGCGGCGAGGGTGTTCTTAAGTTCCTGCTCCATTGTCTGAAGCTCTTTCTCTGCTTCGGCACGCTTGGTTTTGCCCTCATCGGCGATGCGCAGGCTGTCCTCGATAGTTTCGATCAGATCGGCGTTGGCTTTCTTGATCGCATCAATGTCGAAGACACCGCGTTCCATCTGCTCGCGCACCTCTTTATTGGCCTCTTTGAGGTTGGCGGCATTGGCCTCCAGCAACTCATTGGTCAGGTCATTGGCATCCTTGACCACCGCTGCGGCTTCGCGGCTGCGATGGATGGTGACCGCCTGGGCCAGCTGGGTTTCCCAAAGCGGGACGGTGTTCACCAGGGTGGAGTTGATCTTGGTCACCAGCGATTTGTCGTTTTCTTGCACCAGCCGGATGGAGGGCAGGGATTGCATGGTCACCTGGCGGGTCAGTTTCAGGTCATGCACACGGCGTTCCAGATCATCGCGGGCGGCGCGCAGATCGCGAAGTTCCTGGGCCTTGATCACGCCCTGATCTTCCGGGGCGTCCTGAACCTCCTGCTCCTTGGCGGGGATTTCGGTCTCATCCAGCACACGCAGTTTCTCTTCGCCAGCGGCGATATAGATGGCCAGCTGGTCGTAGAAATCCAGCGTCTTTTCATAGAGCTTGTCCAAAGACTTAATGTCTTTGAGCAGAATATGTTCATGCTCCAGCAGCTCACCGCTGATCTTGTCGATCTGGCCCTGAACCGTTTCGTACTGCGCCATGAAAGCATGGATCGGTTTGGCCCGGCCCAGCAGTCTTTCCCACCAGCTAAGCTGGCGGTTGGGGTTCAGTTCATCAACGGAGAACCCGCGGATGGAGGCGACCATGTCGCGCAGGGCACCACCGGCGGGGCCGGCATCCTTGTTGCGCACGCCTGCCAGCATTTCCTGGCTGATTTCCTGCAATTCAGATTGCGCGGCAGAACCGAACTGAATGATCGACTGGGTGTTGTGCATGTCCAGTTCGGAAATCTTTGTCTCAATCTCGGCCTTTGAGGCGGCGTCGGCCTGATCAATGACGATCAATTCGCCCTTTGGTTCGGGCAGCAGCTTGGCCGAAACCTCTTCAACTTCCTTCAGTGCGACTTCGGCCTTCTGGCGGATATCCTCAGACATCTGTTGTCCCCTCTGTGATGTCAGGCCGTCAGGCCCTCGGAATGCAGTCTTTCACGCAGCACCTCGATCTCTACATCCAGATCGGTGCGCTCATCTATCAATAGCTTTTCACGATGCTGGGTGAAACTGGATTCCAGATCGGTCAGCAATTCTTCGTATTTCTGGCGCGCTTCTGCATCACGGCTGCGGCTGTATTGATCGGCAAATTTGACCGTCGCGTCGCGTGCGCCCATCAGATAGACGGACAGGAACTTGCGCGCACGGCTCAGATCGCGGGGGTCGTCTTCGATGGTGCGGAACATATCGCGGATGGTCGCAGCGACCTGTTCAACGCGCCCCTCAAGCGGGCGGTCATCGAAACGTTTGGCGGCCTGAAGCATTTCGCTGACCAGCGCTTCGGCCTTTTCGATGGCGATGGCGACCCGCTCGGTGTCAAAGGCGTTTTGCCCCTCAAGCCCTTTGCGTTTCATCGGGTCCAGGCCAAAGCCGATCACATGGGTCACGCTGGCCAGCACGCCAAAGACAATGCCGCCGAAGAATCCGGTGCCCCCGGCCCAACTGGCCAAAAATACACCTGCACCGGTGGCGATGGCCGCCAGTGCCTTGCGCGGCACGGCAGGCGGGCGGGCGACCTTGCGGGTATCATAGGCAGCTTGCGCGCGGATCCCTTCGTTCAGCAGCCACGCGCCCAGCATCAGGATGCCAAACGCGCCCAGTTCAGCGACCGCACCAATGGCATCACCGGCCATCACCTCGCCCAGACCAGCAAGCAGCAGGGGCAGGGGGGCGAGGAACATCAGCCGGGCAGCGACAGAGACCTTGGCCGTCGGCTGACCACGAAACCTAGACAGGGCAGGCCCGCCCTTCATCGGTTGCGGTGAATGCGGTCCGCCATAGCGCTTTGCCATCCGTTCAGACCCCGCCAAAGGCGCGGAACGCCGTGAACAGCACGATCGCCAGTGTGATAAAGGCGGCAAAGCCCTGAAGTGTGCCCTGTTTCATAGACCCCTCGACGCTTTGCCTTACAATGCCCACATCCTGCCGCTCAGGTCAAACGCCAGGCCCTGGCTTGGCCTGTTCCGCCAGCCGCTCGGCGGCCAGCTTTTTCTGATAGCCGGACTGGATAAACTCAACGATGAACAGCACTGCGACCGAGAAGTAGAAGGTGGATTTCGCCATCGGTTCAACCTGATAGCCGAACAGCTTCAGGTGGCCGACATGGCCGCCTTCGCCCAGAAGGACGATGCCGACGATCAGCAGGACGAACAGGCCCAGAACCTCATACATGCGGTTTTTCTTGATAAACTCTGCCACGCTATCGGCCAGCAACAGCATGGCTGCGCCAGAGATCAGGATGGCCAGGGCCAAGACCGGAAAGACATCAGTGATGGCAAGCGCTGAGAGCACTGAGTCGAAGCTGAAAATCAGGTTCATCAGCACGATCATAGAAACCACAGCAGTGGCCGACTTGCCCGCTTTGTCCCCGGAATCATGGCCGATATGCTCTTTTGCAAGAAGATGGCTGATCTCTTTCACGGCCGTGTACATGATGAAGGCGCCGCCAAACAGGAAGACAATGACCGAGAAATTGAATTCTCCCTCCAGAACGCCTGTCCAGTGGACCGAAAAGAACGGTGCGCTGAGGGCTGAAATCAGCTGCATCATGACAAACAGAAGCACAACGCGCAGAACCACCGCAATGATGATACCCCATTTGCGCACGGACTTTTGCATTTCCTTGGGTGCGCGCTGACTTTCGATCGAGATATAGAGCAGATTGTCAAAGCCAAGTACCGCTTGCAAAAAGATCAATACGCCCAGATTGCCCAGATTGGCGAAGGTGAAAAGATCGGCCATGACACGTCTCCTTGGTCGTCGTTTGGGGCGGACAAAGACACAAGCACTGCGGCGGATCAAGACCTGATGCCCAAACCAGAGAAATCTGTATCCAGCTTGGGTCAATTGCGCTATGGTTTGGCCACCACGGGGGCCTGTCGTTATTTCAGAAGATCGCAACAGACCGGAATTTCCAGGCCTGACGTTGGACGAAGCCGACGCAAAATCGCGGCGGTGACTTGCATAAGGACGACAGGGAATGCCCAAAGGCACAGTAAAGTGGTTTAATACCGACAAAGGATACGGGTTTATTCAACCCGCAGATGGGGGAAGCGATATCTTCGTTCATATCACGGCGGTTCAGGCGGCGGGGTTGACCTCGCTCGCGGATGATCAGCCGATTGAATATGAATTGATCGATGGTCGCGACGGGCGCAAAAGCGCCGGTGAACTCAAAGTCTGACTTTCGCCGACATCACTAAGAAATAACGGGGCGACCCAGGCCGCCCCGTCGGATTATGTCAGAACTGCAGCTTGCGATACCCTTCGGGATCGAAGTTACAGGCAAATCCATCGCCATCCGGGTCAAGGTTATACCGGTCCGTGGTCGGTCCGCCATTGGCCAGGAACTGGCGCTGCGCCTCATCATTGGTCTTAAATCGACGGCAGACGGATGCAGATTGCAGCCGGTCGCGGAATGACGGGCGGTTGTACACCTTGGTGCCCTTGGGATGCGTGGTTTCCCGAGCAAACTTGATCACATTGGCGTTGACGTTCACGTTCGGAACCGGCTCGGGGTTGATCACCACCAGTTTCTGGCGGTTTTCTTCACGAATTTGCGCGGCGGCCTCGCGCTGACGCTTCTGCGTCTCCTGGCTGGACGCGTTCAGATCGATCGACGTGTCATTGGGGTCAATCCCTATATCACGTCCACCATTTACGGTCTGCGCGGACGGCTGAACGACGCTGCGGGGCTGGCCCTGCGGCTGTGTCGAATTCAGGGTGGTGGTCACATCTTGCGCCAAAGCCTCTGAGTCCTGTTGTGGCGTGCGCTGCGACGGTGGCAATTGCACGCCGAACTGGTTCCCGGCAAAAATGGGAGAATTCACGCGCACCGGCGGTGGCGGGTCAAACGGGCCATGTCCGCCCGCAGGTTCAGAGTTATCGCACGCTACCAAAGCGCCAGATAGCGCTAGAAAAATAAAGGGTCTGAGCATTTTTTGCCTCTTCTCTGCTCGCGGTGTTCACCACCATTTTGAAGCATGATGCGAGAAATTCAGAGATTTTTCCAGTGAATATGCAAAATTTAGCAATTCTGCTTCCTCCCATGGCTTTCCGATCAATTGCAGACCCAGCGGCAGGCCCTGGCTATCCAGACCTGCGGGCACCGAAATACCTGGCAATCCGGCCAAGTTGACGGTGACGGTAAAGATATCGTTCAGATACATCTGGATCGGATCAGCATCTGCCATTTCACCGATGCCAAAGGCCGCTGTTGGGGTTGAGGGGGTCAGGATCGCGTCGACGCCATCGGCAAACACGGTTTCAAAATCCCGCTTGATCAGGGTGCGGACCTTCTGCGCACGCACATAGTAAGCATCGTAGAAACCGGCAGACAACACATAGGCACCGATCATCACACGGCGCTGCACCTCGGGGCCGAAGCCTTCGGCGCGGGTGCGGGCATACATCTGATCAATACCTTCATCCGCGCCGATCTTGGCCCGATGGCCATAGCGCACCCCGTCATACCGGGCGAGGTTCGATGATGCCTCGGCCGGGGCAATGACGTAATAGGCCGGCAGGGCATATTTGGTGTGCGGCAGCGAGATATCCTTAATCTCCGCGCCGGAATCGCGCAGCATCGCGGTGCCGTCAGCCCAGAGTTTCTCAATCTCGTCCGACATGCCATCCATGCGGTATTCCTTGGGAATGCCGATGGTCTTGCCCCGAATGTCACCTGACAGCGCTGCTTCGAAATCAGGCACGGCCAGATCGGCTGACGTGCTGTCCTTGGGGTCGTGCCCGCACATCGCCTGCAGCATGATGGCAGCATCGCGCACAGATTTGGCCATCGGTCCGGCCTGATCCAGCGATGAAGCAAAGGCGATGATCCCCCAGCGCGAGCAGCGGCCATAGGTTGGTTTGACACCGACAATGCCGGTAAAGGCCGCAGGCTGGCGGATTGACCCGCCAGTATCGGTGCCGGTGGCGGCCAGACACAGATCCGCCGACACGGCCGAGGCCGACCCGCCTGATGATCCGCCCGGGGTCAGGTCCGCATCACTGCCGCTGCGCCGCCAGGGGTTCACCACCGGCCCATAGGTCGAGGTTTCGTTGGATGAGCCCATGGCGAATTCATCCATGTTAAGTTTGCCCAGCATCACCGCGCCATTGCCCCAAAGCCGGCGGGTCACGGTGCTTTCGTAAGGCGGTTTGAACCCCTCCAGAATGGCCGAGGCCGCCTGCGCCGGAACATCCTCGGTGCAGAACAGGTCCTTGATCCCCAGCGGAATGCCGCACATCGCAGGGGCATCGCCCGCAGCCAGCCGCGCATCTGCGGCTTTGGCCTGTTCACGGGCCTGATCCGGTGTATGGGCGCAAAACGCGTTCAGAACGCCAGCGGCATCAACGGCTGCCAGACAATCCTCGGTCATCTCGGCAGAGGTGAAATCGCCCTTGCGCAGCCCGTCGCGCGCCTCGGCAATGGTCAGTTTGTTTAGATCCGCCATCACTCAATCACCTTCGGTACAGCAAAGAACCCTTCGCGGGCGTCGGGGGCATTGGCAAGCACCCGATCCTGGATATCGCCATCAGCGACCACATCCTCGCGCTGCTTCAGCGCCATGGGCGTGACCGATGTCATCGGCTCCACTCCGTCGATATCGACCTCGTTCAGTTGTTCCATAAAATCCAGAATGGCGCTGAGTTCCTGGGCCAGTTCCGGCAGATGATCTTCGCTGGCCTCGATGCGCGCCAGATGCGCCACCTTGCGGGCGGTGTCGATGTCGATGGACATGGGGCGGTCTCCGTTCAATTGATCCCGGGTTTATCGCCCGGGACCCATCGCTGCAAGGGGTCAGCGCGGGTGCGCCTGATGCCGGTGCAGAACCAGGATCAGCCAGCCCAGCAGAATGCCGTTCAGCGTATGCCACAGGAAATGTGTGCCAAGCGGAAAGCTGTTGCAGACCGCTTCGTCAATGCTGCGGAAAAACAGGGACAGGACCAAAAGGCCAGCCCCGATGACCAGACCGCGCGCCGTGCCGGTGTCCTTGGGCCAGGCGGCCAGCGCCATCAGGCCCAGCAACAGCAATACAGGAACATAAGCGATAGACCCGTTCAGCGGCCCTGTGACCTGCCCGATCAGCATCGCGGCCCCATAGGCATAGGGAAAGAAGGCCGCAACTGCGACGCCGCCTGCCCAGTCAGGCAGGGCAAAGACCCGCGTTGTGGTCAGAAACAGATAGATCAGGATGAAGGTCATGATCGGCAGCACATCGGCATGCTCGGCCCAGGTCTGCGCAAAGGTGTGAAACAGGAACGACCCAACACCGATCAGAAACAGGTTGATGGTCAGGACACGTGCGCCCCGGTCTTCCTTGCCGCCCAGAATGCCCCAGATGACCGCAGCCGCAATGATGAAAGAGGCGTTGGTGACGGCATTGAACGGTTCAGCCCAGAATGCCGTATCGAGCCGTTCGCAATAGATGTCGACATGCTCAAAAAGATCCATTGCGTGCTCCTGCGTTTTGCGCAGTGTATGCCTAACGTGAGGCTTGGCAAGCATCAGGTTTCGCGTTTGGCGGGTATGAATGGCTTTCACATGCCCCGGGATGCTCAATCTAGATCCGGCAAATCACACCCCGTCAGCGTGACGATAATATGCCCGGACCGGCGGTGGGGGCATGCCGGCCCGGGCGACGAGGCGCACCCCTGCGTCCTCGCATCTGCAAGCAAACTGAAAAACCAATGATGTTGGGGACTGTGGTACCTGGTAAAACCATGCGCATGCTGTCAAAGCACTATCGCACATCTAGAGATATCTGCATATAGTTACCAAGATATTAATCAAGAATTTATTGTTAGGCCGATCAGCGGCGCGCCTGAAAGAAATCGCGCAGCAGATCGGCGCAGGCCTGTTCTTCGATCCCGCCATAAACCTCGGGCGCATGATGGCATTGCGGATAACTGAACAGGCGGGGGCCGTGGTCAACGCCGCCGGATTTCGGGTCCTCTGCACCGTAATAAAGCCGCGCGATGCGGGCAAAGCTGATGGCGGCGGCACACATCGGGCAGGGCTCCAGCGTGACATAAAGGTCAAAGCCGGGCAGGCGCTCGCTGCCTATCGCAGCGCAGGCCGAGCGGATTGCCAGCACCTCTGCATGGGCGGTCGGATCGGACAGCTCGCGCGTGCGGTTGCCAGCGGCAAAGCTGCGCCCGGTGCCCGGATCGACCACCACGGCACCCACCGGCACCTCGCCCCGCTGGGCGGCGGCCCTTGCCTCGGTCAGGGCGGTCTGCATGTGGCTGACAAAGCTCATGTCGTTTGGATAAAGCCATTGCGCCTGCGCGCGCAACACCTGTAGTCAGAGCCATGGAAAAACAGTCTGAACGTATTGCCAAGCGGCTGGCCCGCGCCGGTGTCGCCTCGCGCCGCGGGGCAGAGCAGATGATTGCGGATAGCCGCGTGACAGTAAACGGCACCAGAATCGACAGCCCGGCGCTGAACGTGACCGAAACGGATCGCATCACCGTCGATGGCAAGCCGCTGGCCGCGCCTGAACCGGTGCGGATGTGGCGCTATCACAAACCATCAGGTCTGGTGACCAGTGCCGCGGATGAGAAAGGCCGGGCCACGGTGTTCGATCGGTTGCCCGCCGAAATGCCGCGGGTGATGAGTGTCGGGCGGCTGGATCTGAACTCCGAAGGGTTGCTGCTGCTGACCAATGATGGCGAGACAAAGCGGCGGCTTGAACTGCCATCGACCGGTTGGGCGCGGCGGTATCGCGTCAGGGCCAAGGGGCGGCCATCGGATACAGACCTTGCCCCCTTGCGCAAAGGGCTGGTGCTGGACGGCGAACGCTTTCGCCCGATGGAGGTGCAGATCGACACGCAGCAGGGGGCCAATGTCTGGCTGACCATTGGTCTGCGCGAGGGTAAGAACCGCGAAATCCGCCGCGCGCTTGAGGCTTTGGGGATGCAGGTCAGCCGTCTGATCCGCATTTCCTACGGGCCGTTCCAACTGGGGGAATTGCCCCGCGGCGCGGTTGAGGAAATTCGGCCGAAAGTGTTGCGCGACCAGCTTGGCATCATCCGTACACCGGCCCAAAAGCCCGAGCCTGCGCCCGCGAGCCCCCGATCCCGCAGGATGAAACGCAAGCCGTCCTGACCCTGCTGCGGTCCGTTGTTTGGTCTCGGAAGTGGCATGAAACGGGTCGCCTGGTGCCGACCGTGCCACCTATTCGACGGACTGATATCCATCGAAAGGACAGGCTATGAATCTAGTAGACAAAACCATCATCGTCACCGGTGCCAGCAGCGGGATCGGTGCAGCAGCGGCAATGCTGTTTGCGGATCACGGAGCTAAGGTTGTTTTGGGCGCGCGCAGGGAGGCTGAACTCAACGCGCTGGTTGCTAAGATCACGCAAAACGGCGGGCAGGCGGTGTGCCTGGCAGGTGACGTTACCGATGAGGGGTACAACAAGGCCTTGGTCGATTTGGCCGAGCAGCGTTTCGGCGGTCTGGATGGTGCGTTCAACAATGCGGGTATCACGGGCAATATGGGCGCGATCCCTGACATGGAAAGCACGAACTGGCACAAGGTGATATCTGTCAATCTGGACAGTGGGTTTTATGCCGCCAAACATCAGGTTCCGGCGCTGCGGCGTCGGAAGGGCGGCTCTATTGTATTCACCTCCTCCTTTGTGGGGCATACGATTGGGTTGCCGGGAATGGGGGCCTATGCGGCAGCCAAGGCGGGACTGATTGGCCTGACGCAGGTGTTAGCAGTGGAACACGGGGCAGAGAATATCCGTGTGAACGCTCTTTTGCCGGGTGGCACGATGACACCAATGGCGGGCACGGATGCAGGTTTTCATGAGGTGGTGCGCGGGTTCCATGCCCTGAAACGGATGGCGGACCCGGCTGAGATTGCCCGGGCGGCCCTGTTTCTGTTGTCAGACCATGCTTCTTTCGTGACCGGTAGCGCGATGCTTGCAGATGGCGGAAACTCAATCAGCAAGCTCTAGCGGAGACGGTGCATCTGGCAAATCCTACTTCGGCTTTCGGTCTGAGGGCGCCGCATATCACCGCGCAATGTCCCGGTGATATGCAATCAGCGCGGGCCGGACGTTAGCCACGTTTGATTTCACAATCTGCTATCTTGATAGGTGACGCGGCAGATGGCCTGTCTATGCTAAATCTAACGCCCGCAAAAAACTGCCAGCCCTACCGCTCAAACCCGGCCCGGACCGCGTTTTGCACCCGTTCAGCAACCAGACCGGGCAGGTTGGCCGTAAGAGCATCATCATAGAGCGCTTTCACCTCGGGCCGCAGGTCCGGATGCTGCACTGCCAGGGCGCGATAGGCGCTGTAAGCCCAGCCTTGAACAATCACGGTCTGGTCGGAAAGGCAGTCATCCAGAAAGGCGCGGGTTTCGGTGATGCAATCGCCGGGGATGCGCAGATGGGGCAGGGTTTGCAGCAGTTCCAGCCGGGCGGTCCAGTCGGTCAGGTGCCGCCACCCTGTCAGCAGTTCGCGTATCTGGGGCAGGGGCATGGATTTACCGCGCTCACAATACATCCTTAGCAGGCGGGCGGCTGCAGCCTCCTGCCTGGGCGATTGCAGGGCGGTGATCAGCCGTTGCACGAAGGATACCCCGCGGGAGTGCCGCTCGTAAATGGTTTGGATCACATCTGTGGCGCGGCCATCCCATTGCGTCAGTTCACTTTCAAGGCTCATCACTTACCCTTCAGCATTGCCATGCAGCTGCGGGCGATACCCGGCAGCCAGCGCGGCGCATGTAGTTTGCGGCGTCAGCACCGGCACCGGGGCACGCGGTGTTTTGATCCCCGGCAGATAGCCATCGGCTGACCAGGGATGCAGAAGACCACGCTGCCACAGGCAGGGGACGCCATCGATTTCGACAAAGCTAGCCTCGGGCAGGTTAAGAACCGGTTCATACCGCCGCTCGGCCAGTCTTTCCTTGTGCAGCAGCGCATCCATATCGGCGGCTCGGGCGCGGCCGGGCAGGGGAAAGGCGTGGGCGAACTCCAATGCCCGGGCGCGCTGACATTCGAAACACGGGCGGTGCCCGGCGGCCAAAGCAGACGCCTCGTCAAGAAAGAACAACTCGGTATAGCCGTCGCCCATTACCTCGCGGTGTCGATCCTTGAACGCCAGCACGCAGATGATCCATTGTTTCGAGGCCCACCGGCGCACGATCTGTTTGTTCTGATGTATCCGCCCGCCGCGATTGCCCATGCGCGTGCCCCGCCAGGTGTCGGCAACAATCGCGCCGTCCGGGCGAACGCGGTTCTGCAAAGGTCTGGACAAGCGGGCCTCCGACGTTTTGGATCATCACCATGAAGATCATCGACCACCCGTCGCCCAACTGCAATGCGCGCCGTCATGGCGGACCGCCGGACATGGTGGTCCTGCACTACACGGCCATGGCCACGCCTGAGGCGGCGCTTGAGCGGCTATGCGCGCCCGAATTTGAGGTGTCCGCCCATTATTTGATCGGCGAGGATGGGCAGCTGTGGCAACTGGTGGATGAGGCTGATCGGGCCTGGCATGCCGGGGCGGGGCAATGGGGGGATGTGACGGATGTCAACTCGCACGCCATCGGTATCGAACTGGCCAATCCCGGGGAGGATGCGTTTGAAGCCCCGCAAATGCAAAGGCTTGAGGGGTTGCTGGCGGATATTCTTGAGCGCTGGTCCATTCCGCCCGAGCGAGTGATCGGCCATTCCGATATGGCCCCGGATCGCAAGTCGGATCCCGGCCCGCGCTTTCCCTGGCGTCGCCTGGCAGAGGCTGGCCTGAGCGTCTGGCCCGAGGCGGCGGCGTCTGCTGATCCGGGCAGTTTTGCCGACCACGCGCATGAGTTTGGCTATCGCGCGGCCTCAGACCATCTGCTGCGCGCCTATCAGTTGCGCTTTGCGCCCCAGCGATTGGGACTGCCCTTGCGGCCCGAAGATGCCGCCGCCATGGCCAGCCTTGCCCGGCGATATCCGGTGTGCGGCAGGTGCAAGGGTATGTGACCGCCTTGACCCCGTGCCACGAAGTCCATATCTGGGCGGCTGCGGATGGCTGGATGGCTGCGGGCTTCGGTCCGAGGAAAGTCCGGACTCCTTGAAGAAACGGCGCCGGGTAACGCCCGGCCGGGGAAACCCGAGGGATAGCGCCACAGAGAACAGACCGCCCTTGTGTTTCGCGTGCGAAACGCGCGGGTAAGGGTGAAACGGTGCGGTAAGAGCGCACCGCGGGGCTGGTAACAGCCCCGGCATGGCAAGCCCCGCCGGGAGCAAGGCCAAATAGGGATCGCGTGGGCCGCAAGGCCCGGGGGCGCTTCACCCCCAGCAGATCCGGGTTGGCTGCTTGAGGCTGTCGGCAACGGCAGTCCCAGATGAATGGTCATCAGGGCGCAAGCCTTACAGAATCCGGCTTACAGGCCATCCGCAATTTGCTACTTTCAGACTTAAATTGAAATGCGGGTCCAACAGATGTCGCTGAACGACAAGCTAAGGCTGGTGATTGAAGCATATCTGCGCCGGGTTGCGACCGGTCTTGATCTTTTTAGAAGCCAAATCGGCGAAACACACCCTTTGCACTCATGGCGATCTGGTCATTTACTTCAGAAGGGCCGTCTTGGGGAAAATTTAGGATACGAGTTTCACGGCGTTGGTTGCGCGTTTACCTTTCCCGATTGCCGTGTCGACTTCGATTTCGGCCCTGACGGGCGAACCGATGGATTTGATGTTTGGCGGCTCGGCCTGTTTGTTGACAGCTGCCCTCAGAATTTTCCCTATTACGCCTCACAAAGCGCTCTTGAGAACGACTTTTCAAGCGCGGTTGAGGCACGAAGGATCGTCAAGCTTGAGCGAGCAAACTGTAATTTGTACTATCTGAATTCAGAGCGGTAGGCGCGTTGAAGATGAGTGCTCGCTTCCCGGCTACGCCGAAACCAGTCGAGCGGATATGCAAAAAGACCTTCACAAGATGACGTGATCAGACGCTTGACCCCGATCGCGATAGTTCGTAGATGACCTTTATGTGTATGGGCAGCTTTCTCCGACGATGATCACCAGCGCTCCCCTAGGGGATGACTGATCCCGCTGTGTTTGGCGCAGCGACCGCACATGACTTCATAAAATGGAATAGAACGATGGCGACGAAAGTTTTTGTCGATGGCGCAGTCGGGACAACCGGACTGCAGATTGAGGCCCGGTTGCATGGCTGCACGGATATCGAACGGATCGTGCTGGCGGAAGAAAACCGCAAAGATGCGGCGGCAAGGGCCGAGGCCTTGCGCCAAGCGGATATTGCCATCCTGTGTTTGCCGGATCAGGCCGCGCGGGAAGCGGCAGAGCTGGTCGCCGGACAAGATACCCGTTTGATCGACGCGTCAACGGCGCATCGGACGCATCCTAACTGGGTGTTCGGCTTTCCCGAATTGACGGCGACCCAGCGCGGCGCGATTGCCGACGCCCGCTATGTCAGCAATCCCGGATGCCATGCCATTGGCGCGATTTCCCTGATCCGCCCGTTGCGGGAAGCTGGCTTGATGGCCGCTGATCAGCCTATAAGCATCCAAAGCCTCAGCGGATATTCCGGTGGTGGCAAGGCAATGATCGCTGAGTTTGAGGGTGCTGACGGACCTGATGGCTTCATCTATGCCACAAGCCAATCGCATAAACACCTGCCGGAAATCTGCAAACACGGGCTGCTGGATCGCGTGCCGGTGTTTTCCCCAACTGTTGGAGGTTTCGCCCAAGGCATGGTGCTGCAGGTGTTCCTGCATCTTGATCAGTTGCCGGGTGGCCCCAGCCGCGCTGACCTGCACGCTGTGCTTGCTGCACATTATGCGGGCGGCGGGGATGTTCATGTCGCAGGGCTTGAAGATGAACCGGTACGCCTTGATCCGCAGGCGCTGAACGGCACGAACGATATGAAACTCTATGTGCTGGGCAGCGCAGGGCAGGGCACCGTGGTTCTGGCTGCTGTCTTGGACAACCTTGGCAAGGGGGCGTCGGGGTCCGCCGTGCGCAATCTGAATCTTATGATTGGAGGCTAAGGGCTAAGCAGGCTATCTGCAGTATTGCAGAAGGGCCGGTATGCAGTTGGCGCCGCGCGCGCCAGCTTTGCCTTTCTCCATCAGTACATTCAGAAATAAGCCCTCATAGACGTTTGAGGGCTTGGAAACACAGACATAGTTTTCACTGAAATCAGCCCCGAACTTTCGATGAGGTACGTCACGCGCTGCAATGTCGCGGGGCATTTTTCGGCCAGCGCCGAGATGTTGTTCCAGGGAACCGGGTCGTAAACCGGGAATGACAGCACATAAAGCGCGTGCTTTTGCTGGACCAGATATGGATGCCGATTGACGCCCCAAAGCACCGATTGCCCCTCGGGCTTAGGCATCCGTGCCAGAGCGCCGTCCTTGAAATCTGAATCGGTGGGATTCCCACGATGCGGATTTTGTGATTCACTATATTTGGAGGTGGAACATGGGCAAATCGCTATCACTGGATATTCGGGAGCGTGTCG